>JAQVKB010000082.1 GCA_028694875.1 Candidatus Izemoplasmatales bacterium | reverse complement strand
TGCCCAAAGACGGAATGAAGTGGTGTTTCCATCGACAACAGCGCCCAAATCATCACCGGCGTAACCGAACGCGGTTTCAAACGCTTCCGAATCATAAATACCATCAAAGGTGACGTTGTATTCGCTCGTGGAGTCTGTAAACACCGCCGAGAGAACGTATTGTTTCGTCAAGTCAACATCAGAAGAAATCGTTGCGGTGCCCGCAACACCCGATACTAAGAACGTCGCGGCTGTCGCCACACCATCGACGGTCAAACTGAATGCGGTACTTGGTAAAACCGATGTCGTCGTGAATTGAATGACCCGCGTCGAAGTAAAATAAGCACTGCGAATTTTGTCGGAACGCTCTGGACCGTCAGGATCATCGACGGAATAACCGATTCTTTCATCCCCTTCGACGAAATAGGCATTGATCACGCCGTCATCATCAGTTGCAGGAATCTGAATATAACGATCCTTGTCAACGTCTTTTTTCACCCATTCGCCTTGACGAAAGATAATGCCAATCTCCGTAATGTCTTGAAAATAGACATCCGTGAGATCGAGCGTTACCGTCACGCCCCAAGAATCATAGATGAATCCCGAATCGTCGGAATCAAACGTCAATGCTTGACCGTTTTGTGTGCCAGCCCAAATCCATACGTTCCAGCCATCCGTATAATCAGCGGCGTAACGGTAGTAATGAATGACCAGCGTTTCCGGAGTCGCAGCCGCGACTTCGGCTCTTGGAAATGCAAACATGAGGAGCGTCGCGCAAAGCGCAAACGCAAAAACCATAATTTTCTTCAATGAAATCTCCCTCCATATGAATCTATTGAACATTCTAGTCGATTCTATTTTAACACAATTTTTGCCCTTTTTCGGGGGTTGAGTATGTAACCGATTACGTTTTCATGAAAAACTAAAACGCTTGCATTGTATGTGGAAGGGTTGTAAAATAGATGTGAAATACTGCCCCTCATACATATCTCGGGTAGATTCAATATTAATAGGAGGAAAAAATGAAGAAAAGCTTGTTGCTACTGTTTTTCGCAGTCGTCGCCGTTTTTGGCTTCGTTGCGCCCTCTGCTCAAACGCAGAATGTAAGCGCTGACGCGGCTGGAACGGTAGTTGTCCACTATCAAAAGTGGGACGGCAATTACGACAATGTCGGTTTCTGGACTTGGGGAGCTGGAACCGGCGGAACTGCAGATGGCGGAGTCAATCCAGCTGGTACCGATGCATTCGGAGCCTATTTCGAAATTTCGATTGGATCTGACGCCACTAGTTTGGGACTGATTCCCATTGCGGATGAAATGGATTCCGACAACCGTTGGAACCACAAAGACTCTTACGAAGGAATGGACCTCTCTCTGGATGTCGCCGCGGCTGCCGCTGGCGGAACCATGGATGTTTACTTCTTCAGCGGAGCGAACTCCGTATTTACCATTAGCGCAGATTATGCAAACCTCTTCGTTGTGTACTTCACAGCGACAGAACTCTATGAAGCCAATTTAGGTATCCATGCTTGGGGTACTGCTTGGAACCAAGACGCTGCTCTTGGAACTTGGTCTACATGGGGTACACCGACCCAAATTTTCACCGTCGACTTTTTGACCCCTGGCGGCAAAATTGGTAAAATCGGTATGGTTCAAGCTACGGGCGGCGACACCGTTGACGCAAACTTCTTAGTTTACGCTGGCGATGACGCTACGAAGAAAACTGGCGATGTCACCGGTACTTTGGACGGAGTCCAAAACGGCGGCGTTAACGCGGTTTATGTTGCTGGCGACACCTACAAAGGCTTCGACAAAGCGACATTGTACGCGGATGCATCTTTCGCGTTCAAGTTCATCCCGTTTGATAACACCAACTATACACTTTCTGGAACATACGCTTCGAAACCCAACACGATTCTCGTGAAGTTCTCGGCCGATGTTGCGACTGCTTTTTATGATGAAGCAGGAACACCAATCGTGACCGAATACCAAAAATACGAAATCGTTGGTTACAACTATGTTCTCAAAGCCAACCCGATCGTGATTACGGATCCATCTACCTATGATGCATACGTTGCTGGTGCTCTCCCCACTGGAGATCCTGACAATGGAAACGCAAATGCGGCAGTTGGACGTGTGGTTTTCCACTATCAAAAGTGGGATTCCAACTATGACTCCGTAGGTCTTTGGACTTGGGGCGCTAATGTCTTTGGACAAGGCTCTCAAATCGAAAAAGCCGGCGTTGATGATTTCGGCGCTGTGATGGAAGTCTTCATTGATGCGAATGCCACCAGCATCGGCTTGATTCCGCTCGCTGCGGACATCACCACCGATGATCGTTGGGCTTCCCGTGAAACGCCAGATGGCGAACACATCAACTTTGATGTGACCGCGATCGCCAACGGCACTACGGACAGAATCGACATTTATTACTTCCAAGGTGGATATCAAACCTACTTCACCGCGGATCCTGCCAAAGCCAATGTGCTCGTTCTTTACATGAACACCACTGGCGAATACACCGAAACCACCGGTATTCACAACTGGGGTTGGGATGCAAACGCGGAAGGCTGGGGAACTCCTCTTGCCATGGTTCAAGCGTTCAAGACTCCTGATGGCATGCCTGGTATTGCTCAACTCTTAACGGTTGATCCTACCACCATCGCTACCAACAATCCTGGAATCATCGTTCATGATGGCGATACCAAATATTCTGGCGATGCGAACATTCAATTCCTCGAAGATGGCACGACTTCTTACTTCAACGGCATGGCCGCTGGTGATGTCATGGTCATCTACACGGGTGTTGCTGGATCGACACCAGACTCTTATTCTTACACTCAAGATCACGACACCTTCGTCGATGAACTGATGAACTACGAAAAGGGCGACGCGATTTATGATTACGTCACCTACGAAGAAATTTCTTACCCACGCGTCGAAATCGACATCGCCCCATTCTTCTCTCTTACCAAAGATGGCGTTGCGATGACCGATCCATTCTCCAGTGTTGACTACAACACCGCGAATGACGCGATTACTGAACTCGTTCTCGTGCTCAACGAAGACCTCGACAACACTGCACAATACGAGCTCACCTTCAACAACGGCTTGGAAGGCATCGACCTCCAAGAAGCGACCGTTGCAGTCGATATGGACACCACTGCTCCAACCATCACGTTTATTTCGGACCAACAAGTCTCGATCGTGGCTGGAGAAGGTTGGGACACCGCGTTGTGGCCTGACATGAGAGCAATGGACGACAGAGACGGCAATGTCACTGACCGTATTTATGTCAAAGCGGGCGACGGCACCGTCGATATGAACGCTGTGGGCGACCACATCGTGACATTGACTGTCGTGGACCTCTGGGGCAATGAAAACACTGCAGAGTTCACCATCACCGTTACGGAACCAGCTACTGGCTGTGCTGCTCAAAATGCGAGCATCATCGGCATCGCCGCACTCGGCGTTGTCGCATTCTTCGTAACGCGCAAGAAATGGCTCTAAGGGATGAAAGGAGATAAGACCATGAAAAAACTCACTGGATTGTTCCTTACCCTCATCGCGTTGTTCGCACTCTCCGCTTGCACCACAGCGCTTGGCGAAGACATTGTTGACTTCAGCGAAAGCCAACAACAAGTTGAAACCATCACTGTTTGGATGGATGATGCTGACGGCGTGTACATGAATGAACTAATTCCTGCTTTCAATGCGGTTTATCCTGACATTGAAGTTCTCTTCCAACCGATGGGTGCTTTGGACTCCCGCGACAGACTGAAAACGTATGGTGTTTCCGGTAACGGTGCTGACGTCTTCATGTTCCCGCATGACCATTTGTCCTTAGCGATCCTTGAAGACCTCGTTTATCCGCTTCCTTCTTCCACCTACGATTTGTTGAACGGAAGAATCTTGGATGTTGCGCTTGATATCGCGACCGCCGGAACCAGAAGCGAAGCGTCTCCCACGTTGTATGCGGTTCCGATTTCGATTGAATCGGTCTTCATGATGTACAACAAAGATATGTTGACACAAGAAGAAATCGACACCTACAACCTCGATACATGGCAAGGGATTATCGATTACGCTCCAATTTATGAAGCAGCGAACCCCGGCAAGTATTTGATTACTTCAAACTCTCACTGGGCAGACAACTACTTCAACCAAGAGATCTACTCTGCTTTCGGATGGAGACCTCATGGTGTTGATGGAACTGACCCAACCCAAGTTGGATTCGTTTCAGATAACCTTCTCAATGCGTTAACCTGGTTGACAACAGAATTGAAGCCAGCTGTGACTGGTGACAAATCCTACAACTCCAGATCGACTTCGTACTTCGAACAATCGAGTGCGGCGATGATTATCACTGGACCTTGGGCCATCACTGGCTTTGTCGACAAACTCGGCGAAGAAAACCTTGGTGCTTTGACGATGCCGACATTTGATGGTATCGAAGGCGCAACCTATACTCCTTCCACATTCGCTGGATCGCAAATGGTTGCTGTTTACAAGTACTCTCAACACAAAGAAGCTGCGATCAAATTCGTTGAATTCCTCGCTAGCGACGTCGCACAAAACCTTCTCTATCAAACCTCCAATGACTGCCCAGCGTTGCAAGACCTTTCAGTCATCGATGGTATTGGTGATGATGTCTTTATGCAAGTGATGATTACGCAATTGGCTACCTCGATTCCAATGCCGACGATTTCCGTAGTGTCCTATTATTGGGCCGCTGCCGAAACAATGGTGAAGAATATTTGGGACACCAACGCGGACATCCGAACCGAACAAATTAAAGCAGAAGCTTCGTTCCTCGCTTCTAAGACCCTCGGTTCCTCGTAAGAATTACTTGAATTAGGTTAGAGGGCCTTCGCAAGGAGGCCTTCTTTCTTAATCAAAGCAAACCCCATCAAGGAGAACACTATGGAGAAAAAATGGATTCACCGTTTGAAGGGGCTGGCCTCAGGAATCATTCCTGGGCTTGGACAACTCTTCAATAAGCAATACTGGAAAGCATTGATGTTCTTCCTAATTTTCGGGTTGTTTGTCGGTATTGAACTTGGAACCAGTCACTATTTCAGTCCGGTTGATCCCTATGACAAGCTGACCTCGGAGACCGGGGAGCTCTTTTCGAATGATTTCGCGAAAAACTTCTACAACTACTATTTGTTTGATAAACAAGACGGGTTGGTCAATTTCCCGGATTTTGAAGCGTATCACGACAGCGCCATGGCGGACGGTGTGTTCTCCATTGACGAACTGATCGAATATACCGCGACACAAATTTCGGATGTTTCGACAGCGCGTTATTTCTTGTTGGTCGATAGTTTGGTGGCGAATGGAAGTGGATTAAAAACACCTGATGATGGTGTGGTCGTCGATTCTGATCTCGAGATTGGGACGGAAGACGACGCCATTGCGGCGATGGATTTCCGTACATTGGTGGTTGGCGTTACCATCTATGAAAGTGCGGACCACAAAGAATATTACAAGGTGATTACTGGCGATGGGGAAACCCGTGACGAGTATTACCTGAATGTTCTGGATTCCTCTGATTTGATTCGCGATGTCACAGGCTTCAATACTTATGAACGCAAGTCTGCGCTCTATTTGGATCCCGCGACCGATACGGTATACATCAAATCAGACAAAGCAACCAGTGTCTTATTGACACAAACCTATCGATATACGGATATCACAGATTCGACGAATTATATCGATGCCCAAGATGATGCCAATACGGTGTTCATCAACTCCCTCAAATTATTGACAATCAAAGGAAATGTGGTCATTTCCTCTGACAATACACTTTACGTTCGTTATCTCCCTGAA
>JAQVKB010000081.1 GCA_028694875.1 Candidatus Izemoplasmatales bacterium | reverse complement strand
CGATCCGACAAAAAAAGTTGAAAATTCGTGATTCCTTCTTTGGAGAGCATCTCCAATTCCTCAATCAGTGCAATCGGGTTGATGACCATGCCATTGGCCATCACATTTTTGGTCGAGGGGTTAAAGACACCGGATGGAATCAAATGAAGCGCAAACCGTCTAGAATTGAAACGAATCGTATGCCCGGCGTTGTTTCCGCCTTGGCTACGAACGACGACATCCGCTTTGCGGGCAAGATAATCGGTGACTTTTCCTTTTCCTTCGTCACCCCATTGGGTTCCAACAACCACGATGGTTTGGTCCATGCAAGGTACCCCCTTTCCAACACGTCACCATTATAACATAACGCGCAGTTCCTTGGAAGACGAGAAAGGATGAAAGAAAAAAGACGTGTTTCATCACGTCTTACATTCTGATCAGTCTGCCCGCACTTTGTGCGGCTTTCTTTTGGAGAACGCCTTTTTTGACAAGAATGACACCGTTGTTGATGGTGTATTCCATGCCTTTGGGAGAAACTCCTTGGTTTTCAAGGTACGATAATGTATTCAAATCAAGGACGTTGAGATCGGCGAAAGCCCCTTCTTGGAGGACCCCGCGTTTCTCAATGCCGAACCGCGTTGCCGTGGCCCCCGTCATTTTATGAATCGCTTGTTCAATGGAGGTTTGATGATCTCTGGCAAGCACAAGAAACTTCGTAAACGCGTAATAACAAGCGTAATTTTGCACGCTGGCTTCTTTTTCCATCCAAGCGTCACTCATATAGAGACTTTGAGGATGTTGCCGCAAACGTTCGATAATTTCAGGGTTTTGATATCGATACATCAACACGTTGATTTTGCCTTCGGTTTCATCCACGAGTTGGAGGTACGTTTTGAGATTGGATTGTTTCCATTCTTTGGAAAGGTCGCTAACGCGTTTACCTTCCCACTCTGGATGCTTTCCAAAGGTATTCGCTATCAAGATATCTTCAAAGCCAAATCCAAGTGCTTTTCTTGCCAAGAAGATTTCAAAGGCGAGACGAAGTTGAGTCCACCATCCTTTTCGTTTTTTGGCAGGTAGCGACAAATACCATGTTGGGAGAATTACGGTAATCACCGAAGCGCCAAACTCCATCGGATAGGTATCAAATCCGATATCGATCCCTTGGTTTTTGGTTTCTTCGAGAATCGAGAGACTTTCATCGACAGTGGACCAGGAGTTTTCTCCCACAAAGATCAAATGCGATAACTCCGTCTTCACACCGGTTTCTTTGGCGAGTTTCACAACTTCATCGATCGCGCGAAGATTATGGGCTCTTCCACCGACAGGAGGATTGTAGGAAGTGGAAACTTTGGAATAAGCTCTAGCGTGGAATGTTGCGATTTTGCCTTTATTTTTGGCAATCATCGCGACCCTTTTCAGTTCCTCATAAGGCGCAAATTGGCCTGGTTCATACATCAACCCAAAGGAAATTCCAGCAGCGCCTTGATCTAGCGCGTTTTCTAGGGTTTTTTCCATTTCTTGAAGTTGCTCTTCCGAAAGGGGACTCGCATCCTTGCCGTTGATACCAATTCGAATCGTTCCGTGTCCGATCAAGGATAGCATGTTCACAGGCATATGTCCGTCGACTTTGGTTGCCCATGAAGCAAAGTCGCTATGATCCAACCCGTCGTTCGTAAATAAACCTCCACCAATTTCATCTTGGTGAATGGTTTTTTGGCGATAACCTGCCGTAGAAAAACCACAATTTCCTGCAATCATGGTGGTAACGCCTTGTTTGAGGAAGGGTTCAAAATAAAACAGAGAATCTGGTTTGGTCACGAAAAAGTCGCTATGGGAATGCGCATCGATAAAACCGGGTGTAATCCACTTGCCTGTGCAATCGAGGACTTCACCATATTCCCCTTGCGGTACTTCTCCCCGAAAAATGGAGACGATTTGATCTTTTTCAACATAGATACTACCGGTATAGGTGGCCTGACCAGTACCATCGACAATCCAACCGTTCTTCAGTAACATGAAATCAATCCTCCTTGGAGTTCAAAATGTTTCTCGCAATCCAAACGCCATTGGCTCCCGCTTGAGCAAGGCCTCTGGTGATTCCGGCGCCGTCGCCACCAAAATACAAATGACGCACTTTGGATTCAAATCGGTCATTGACAGAAGGTCTAGCGGAATAGAATTTCGCTTCAACGCCATACATCAGCGTATGTTCGCTCGCGACCCCTGGAGACACATGATCCAAAGCTTCAATCATTTCCATGATTGCTTTCATGGTTTTATGAGGCAACACCAATCCCAAATCTCCTGGAACCGCTTCTTTCAAAGTCGGACTCACAAATCCTTCTTTGATCCGTTTTTCGGTCGAACGACGACCTTTTTTTAAGTCGCCATAACGCTGGACAATCACCGAACCGTTGGACAACATATTGGCCAATCGAGAGACGCTATGCGCATATTCGTTGGGCTGATGAAATGGTTCAGTAAAATTATGGGAAACCAGCAACGCGAAATTCGTGTTTTTGGATCCTAAGGAAGAATCGGCATAAGCATGTCCGTTGGCTAAAATCGTTCCACTGTGATTTTCAATAACCACGTGACCTGCGGGGTTCGAACAGAAGGTACGAACTTGAGATCCCCCGCTGGTTCGGAAGATAAATTTTCCTTCATAGAGGTTTTCGTTGATTTCTTCCATGATTTCATTGTTGGTTTCGACGCGAACGCCAATATCCACGTGATTGGATGTCATCGGGATGGCGTGTTTCTGACACATATTGGATAACCATGCGGAACCATCGCGTCCTGGAGTGATGACGACATGTTTGGCGTGGATGACATCTCCGGTTTCCATCAAAATTCCTTGGATCGTTTCATTTTCAACCAACAAATCCGTCACTTCTTTTTGATACATCATCTCGATTTTATCCGAAAGATGATCAAAAAGGTTGGTGAGAATTTGTAAATTGATTTCGGTACCTAAATGACGAACTTGACCACGAAGTAGCTTCAAACCCACCGCAAGACCGCGACGTTCGATTTCTTTGACTTTTTGTGTGGTTGGGTCTGTGATTTCAAGAGGGGCACCGAACTTCAAATTGACTTGATCTACGTATTCAATGAGTTCTTCGAGCGTATCGGGTTCAAGATATTCATCCATCCAGCCACCATATTCGGTCGTAATGTTAAATTTTCCATCCGAATAGGCGCCAGCGCCACCAAATCCATTGGTGATTGAACAATGCGGCAAACAACCGACAAAACCGTTTTTTTGTACGGGGCATTTCGCAATCTTCTTTTCGAGAATCGGGCATCGACGATGACGAATATCGTTTCCTTTGTCGACCAAAAGAACCGATAGGTTTGGATTCTTTTCGGATATTTCATACGCGCACATAATCCCTGCAGGACCTGCGCCAACGATGACGACATCATAATTTTGTTTCATGGACAATCCCCTCTTTCGAAAACCGAGACGATAATACCATGTCAGGTATGAAATTGCAACGGCTCTTCTTATTTCATAAGAAAAAAACCCTCTTCTTCGAGAAGGGGGTTTTCAAGGTTCATTTATTCGGTGCGAACAGGAAGAATCAACTGGATCAAACCGGCATCTTCACTGCCTTCAATCACAAACGGACGAATTTCTCCGGTGAATTTGACATAAACTTCTTCCGAGTTGAAGGTTTTGAGGGCATCCAAGAAATATTTCGAGGAGAATGCGATTTTAATGGGAACGCCAATTGCTTTTTCAATGGGATAAACTTCTTCCGTCACTTTCCCGATTTCAGGAGAGTTCGAGGTGATTTCGACTTGATTGTCGCTACGGAGATGCAATTTGACGATGGCGGTCGATCCATCCTTTTGGGAAAGTAACGAAGCGCGATCAATCGCCACGAACAAATCGTTTTTGTTAAATTTGACGACGATGGGGAATTCGACAGGAATCAAACGACCTGTTTCTGGGAAGTTGCCATCCAACAAGCGTGATTGGAATAAGACGTTACCGTATTCAAACAAAATCGACTTATGATCGAGATGGATGAGGATTTCATCCAGTCCTAATTCCAAGACTTTGAAGAGCTCGTCCAACGAACGGCCAGGGATGACGACATTCATATTTTCGAAATTCTTTGGAATATCAATGACTTTGGAAGACAAGCGGAAAGAGTCTGTCGCAATCGCGATCAATTTTTCTCCTTCAACGCGAATGTTCACACCTGTTAAAATCGGGCGATTTTCAATCGCGGAGGTCGCAAAGGTCGTTTGACGAATGATCGACTTCATCACTTTGGATTCCAATTTGATGGGCGTATCATTCATCACAAAATCAATTTCAGGATAATCTTCGACATTGAGAAGATTGAGCGTGACATCCGAGTTCCCAGCTTCGATACGAAGAATATGATTTTCAACGGTCGAAAGTTTCGTCTTTTCACCCGAAAGTTTGCGGATGATGTCGACGAAAAATTTACCCGGAATCAATACTTCGCCCGTTGTGTGGACTTCCAAGCTTTCGTCTTTGATGGAAAGTTTGATGGAAATGTCCGCATTGCTCGTCACGAGGACTACTTCTTTCGGATACACTTCAAGTTTGATTCCCTGGAGATAGGGAGCAGGCGTACGAGTCGATAACGCCTTTTGCGAAATCAGCAGGTTATTGAGAAGCACTTCGGTTGAAATCGAAAAATTCATGGACGGCCTCCTTGCTTATTTCTTGAAAAGAGTTTTTAAATATTGTTGTTATTAGTGGTGTGGAAAACGGGAGAAAAACACCCCTTCCATCCCTTATATTATACCATATTTCGCGGTTTAAGTATAGCGTTTTCGGTGTGGAAAGACCTGTTTAAGAGGCTTTTTTTCCACATTTTACTAACAATTTCTCAATGTCGCTTTTCTTGGCTTTGTCTGTTTCAATATCATTCGATATTTGTTCTATGGAGTAGATGACCGTGGAGTGGTCGCGACCATTGAAAATTTGACCAATCTTCTTGTAAGTGAGATCAAACATTTCTTTCAAGATATACATGGATACTTGACGAGGGAAGACGTATTGTTTTTTGCGCTTTCCAGAAAGCAAATCCGAAGTTGAAATGTTGTAATAAGAACTCACAATATCCAAAATGTTGGTATAATTCACCTTTTCCATCGAGTGATTCGAGATGTTTTTCGAATTGACGAGGTTTTTCAACGCTTCTTCCGCATTCGCGATCGTGAATTTGTAATCAAAAGCGGTACAATAGAACAAGACGCGCTTTAATGCCCCTTCCAATTCACGAACGTTGTTGTCAAAAATTGAGGCAATGTATTCCAAAATCTCATCAGGAATCAAATCGGCATCCGCGGTTTCCGCATGAAGCTTCTTTTTCAAAATCAAGATACGATGCTCGAGATTTGGACGATTGATATCGACCGAGAGCCCCCACTCAAAACGAGAGGTCAAACGATTCATGATTTCGAACAACTCGGAAGCGGGACGATCGGAAGTGATGACGATTTGTTTGTTGTTTTCTTTTAATTTTTCAAAGATCTTGAAGAACTCGAGTTGAGATTGTTGTTTTCCAGAAAGAAATTGAATATCATCCACCAACAGGATATCCACATTCTCATATTTTCTCGAAAACTCTTCAAATTGTTTCTTTTGCGCCGCTTTGGCGTAATCTTCAATGAATTGATCCGTTTTGACGTATAACACCTTTTTATTGATGTCATTTTCAAGGATATAATTGCCAACGCATTGCATCAAATGGGTTTTTCCTAAACCAACATCCCCGAAGATATAGAGTGGGTTTGCGACCACACCAGGTTGTTCTGCCACCTTCATCGCGGAAGTGTATGCCAAACGATTGGAAGCACCCACGACAAAGTTTTCAAACGTAT
>JAQVKB010000080.1 GCA_028694875.1 Candidatus Izemoplasmatales bacterium | reverse complement strand
GGTTGCCGAATCTTGCGAACGTTGGCGGCGAACTCGCCGACCAATTGTTTGTCGATGCCCTTGACATAGATTTCAGTGGGGATTGGCGTCTCCACAGTTAATCCTTCCGGGATCGCTACTTCAACGGGATTGGAATAACCCACGCTGACGATGAGTGTCTTGCTGTCCTTCAATGATGCACGGTAACCAACACCCTTGATATCAAGGATTTTCGTGTAACCATCGGTTACACCTTTAACCATATTATTCAACAACGCACGCGTGGTCCCGTGAAGGGCACGGTGGCGAAGGGAATCCGATGGCCGGGTTACAGAAAGCACATTGTCGGTGATGGTGATCTTCATCTCCGGGGAAAACGCAAACGAGAGCGTTCCTTTGGGTCCTTTGACGACGACGGCGTTTTTCGCGCCGACGGTCACTTGGACGCCTTCTGGGAGGGAGATCGATAACTTACCTACGCGACTCATAGTGTTCTTGCACCTCCATATAATTTTTTGATTGATAGGGTCGTTTGATTACCAAACGTACGCCAGGACTTCGCCGCCAATGTTTTGTTTGCGTGCTTCGCGGTCCGTCATGATGCCTCTCGACGTCGAGACGATCGCGATGCCAAGACCATTCAAAACTCTGGGCAGTTCGTCTGTTTTTGCATAAACTCTGAGACCAGGTTTGGAGATCTTCTTGAGACCCCGCACGGCTCTTTGTTGGTTGCTGAGATATTTCAGCGTGACTTTGATACTTCCTTGGATGCCTTCTTCGATGACTTCAAATTCGGTGATGTATCCTTCCGCTTTCAAGACGGCGAGGATTTCGACTTTGAGTTTCGAGGCGGGCATTTCCACGGTCGTTTTCTTCATTTGATTGGCGTTACGGATTCTTGTAAGCATATCCGCAATCGGATCGGTCATAACCATTGTGGTGGCCTCCTTCCTTACCAGCTTGCCTTTTTGACTCCGGGAATCTGGCCTTTATAGGCGAGTTCGCGGAAGCAAATACGGCAGAGTTTGAACTTACGATAGACCGCATGGGGACGACCGCAACGTTCGCATCTTGTATAATCCCGTACTGGGAATTTGGATCCGCGCTTTTGACGGATCTTCATGGATGTTTTCGCCATGGTAGCCTCCTTAGTTCTTTCTGAACGGCATGCCGTAAAGTTTCAACAGTTCGAACGCTTCTTGATCGTTCTTGGCTGTCGTCACGATGACGATGTCCATGCCGCGGATTTTGTTGATCTTATCGTAGTTAATTTCGGGGAAGATCAGTTGTTCTTTGACGCCGAGCGTGTAGTTCCCGCGTCCATCAAAACCTTTCGGATTGATACCACGGAAGTCTCTCACACGCGGCAAGGCGATGGTGATGAGCTTGTCCAAGAATTGGTACATTCTCTCGCCACGGAGGGTCACTTTGCAGCCGATGGCCATGCCCTCACGGAGTTTGAAGCTGGCGATGGATTTCTTTGCCTTCGTCACAAGCGGCTTTTGACCGGTGATTTGGGTAAGTTCGGCGACCGCGTCATCCAACACTTTGGGATTCGCAACGGCGTCGCCAACGCCGATATTGATGACGATCTTCGAGATCTTCGGGCTTTCCATCACGGAAGTGTAGTTGAACTTGGCCTGAAGAGCTGGCATAATTTCGTCTTTGTATTTGGTTTGCAAACGATTCATATGAACTCTCCTTCCTTACTTCAACACTTCGCCGGATTTTTTCGCAAAGCGAACGGTCTCAGTGATTTCGTCTTGTTTGAACTTTTTAACTTCGTCTTTGGTCGCCTTACGGGTGACCGCTTTGAAACCAATACGCGTTGGTTTCTTGGTTTTGGCATCGACAAGCATGACATTGGAAGCATGAATCGGTTTTTGAACTTCCACGATGCCGCCGTCAGGATTGACTTGGGAAGGCTTCAGATGTTTCTTGACCTTCTTGATGCCGTCGCCGTCCAATAGGACGCGCTCGGTCTTGCCGAGGATTTTCGCAATCGTGCCGGTCTTTCCTTTTTCGGATCCGGAGATGATGACGACCTTGTCGCCTTTTTTCAGTTTCATGGTGTCAGCCCTCCCTTACAAGACTTCCGGAGCGAGAGAAACGATCTTCGTGAATTCCGCTTCTCTGAGCTCGCGGGCAACCGGACCAAAGATCCGAGTTCCCTTCGGGGACTTGTCTTCCTTAATGATGACCGCTGCGTTGTCGTCGAATTTGATGTAGGATCCATCAGGACGGCTTACGCCACGTTTGGTGCGAACGATAACCGCTTTGACAACTTCGCCTTTTTTGACGATGCCGCCAGGTGTCGCGGCTTTGACCGTCGCAACAATGATGTCGCCAATGTTGGCGTACTTGCGGCTCGTGCCACCGAGAACCTTGATTGTCAAGATTTCTTTGGCACCGGAGTTATCCGCAATTTTCAATCTAGTCTCTTGTTGAATCATGTCGGTTTCCTCCCTTACAAATTCACGTTTTGTTGAACAATTTCAACCAAACGGAATCTCTTGGTTGCCGACATAGGACGGCACTCCATAATCACGACAACGTCGCCCGTCTTTGCGGCGTTTTGCTCGTCATGTGCGCGGAACTTTTTCGAGGAGATAACGCGCTTGTTGTAGATTGGGTGCTTTTTGTAGGTTGTAACGAGGACTGTAATCGTCTTGTCGTTTTTGTCCGACACGACGGTACCAGTGAACGTTTTTCTGCTTCTATTTTCTTCCATCATGATCCCTCCTACTTCGCTTCTCTCTCGGTCAGAATCGTCTTCATACGCGCGATCGTCTTGCGGACGGTAAAGAGACGCGCGGTGTCTTCGAGTTTTCCGGTTGCGTGTTTGAAACGCAAGTTGAACAATTCCTTTTTCAAATCGTCGATTTGGGAAAGCAACGTGGCGTCGTCCATCTTACGGATTTCTTTAACATTAAGCATGGTCCTCAGCACTCGCTTTCTTTACAAATTTGGTCTTAATCGGAAGTTTGTGAGATGCGAGGCGCAATGCTTCCTTCGCAATTTCTTCACTGACGCCAGCGATCTCAAACAAGATGAGACCCTCTTTCACGACAGCTACCCACTCTTCCGGCGCACCTTTACCGGATCCCATACGAACTTCCAGCGGCTTCTTGGTTTTCGCAAGATGCGGGAAGATCTTAATCCAGACTTGACCAGTACGCTTCATGTAACGGGTCATGGCGATACGACTCGCCTCGATTTGACGCGCGGTAATCCATGCGCCTTCGAGCGCGACCAAGCCGTATTCGCCGAATGCAACTTCCGAACCGCCCTTCGCGAGACCTTCGTAGCTCACGCGATGAGGACGACGGTATTTCGTTCTCTTCGGCATTAACATTTTACTTGGCCTCCTTCTTGGCAGGCAGGATCTCGCCCTTGTAGATCCATACTTTGATACCGAGCTTACCATACGTGGTTTTCGCTTCGGCGAGCGCATAATCGATATTCGCTCTCAAGGTATGAAGTGGGACGGTCCCTTCGGTATAACCTTCACTACGTGCGATTTCTGCGCCGGCTAAACGGCCAGAGATCAAGGTGCGGCATCCTTTGGCGCCCGCTTTGAGCGCGCGTTGGATGGCCACTTTTTGAACGCGACGGAACGACGCGCGGTTTTCAAGTTGCTTCGCGATGCTGTCAGCCACAAGACGGGCGTCGAGTTCAGCGCGTTTGATTTCGACGACATTGAGGAAAACTTCCTTGTTCGTCAATTTCTTGAGTTGAGCGACCACTGCATTTTTCGTTTCGCCGTTACGGCCGATGACCATACCCGGTTTCGCGGTGTTGACAGTGATGATGACTCTCGATTTGGAGCGTTCGATTTCGATTTTCGAAACCGAGGCGTTTTTGTAGAGTTCGTTCAAGAGATCGCGGATTTTGAGATCTTCATGAAGCAATGTTGGCACGTCGTTCTTGTCGGCATACCATCTGGATTCCCAATCAAGGATAATCCCGATACGTTGTCCAATTGGACTGACCTTCTGTCCCATGTTCTCTCCTCCCTACTCTTTCTCAGCCACGGTGATGTAAATGTGGCTTGTTCTCTTCAAAATCGCGAATGCGCGCCCTTGAGAATGGGGTTGCATTCTTTTGTACGTTCTTCCTTCACCGACCATGACTTCTTTGATGAACAAATTGGCTTGGTCGAGTTGGTAGTTGTGTTCCGCGTTCGCGACGGCGGACTTGAGCAACTTTTCAACTGGTTTGCTCGCGCCTTTCGCGGTGCTTCTGAGAATCGCATAAGCATCGCCTATGCTCTTTCCACGAATCAGATCGACGACCAAGCGAACTTTACGAGGTGCGATCCGGACGCTGATGGCTTTTGCTTTGGCTTCCATTATTTGCCTCCCGTTTTCTTCGTTGCTTTTTTATCCGCATGGCCGCGGTAGGTTCTGGTCGGGGAGAACTCTCCGAGCTTGTGGCCGACCATGTCCTCGGTAACATACACAGGAATGTGCTCTTTGCCGTTATGGACACCGATGGTCAGTCCGACGAACTGCGGGAAAATGGTAGAACGTCTGGACCATGTCTGAATGACTTTTTTGGAATTGGCTTTGTTTGCGTCGACAACCTTCTTCATGAGATGATCGTCGCAAAAAGGACCTTTTTTAACAGAACGTGACATTGACTTGAGTTCCTCCTTTCCTATTTGTTTCTTCTTCTAACGATAAGTTTATCGCTAGGTAATTTGTGTTTACGGGTAATCTTACCAAGTGCAGGTTTGCCCCAAGGGGTAAGTGGGGACGGATGACCGATCGGTTGACGACCTTCACCACCACCGTGAGGATGGTCGACCGGGTTCATCACAGAACCACGAACTGTCGGTTTGACACCCATGTGACGATGTCTACCGGCTTTACCGATTTTAACGAGTTCATGGAATTCGTTTCCAACTTCGCCAACCGTGGCGCGGCAGACGCCGAGGATACGACGAACTTCGCCGGATTTGAGGCGGACGAGAACGTAACGTTCTTCGCGGCCAAGAATTTGAGCGCTGGTTCCAGCAGCACGGATCAATTGACCGCCCTTGCCAGGATACAACTCGATGTTATGGATCACGGTACCGACGGGGATGTTCTTGATGGGCATCGCGTTACCGACGATGATATCGACGGCTTCGCCACTTTCGATGAAAGAACCAACTTGAAGACCTTTCGGTGCGAGGATGTAACGCTTTTCGCCGTCAACATAGTTGAGCAAAGCGATGTTGGCGCTACGGTTAGGATCGTACTCGATCGTCGCAACTTTGGCGGGGATCCCGTCTTTGTTCCGTTTGAAGTCGATTACGCGATACTTGCGTTTCGCGCCGCCGGCTTGGTGACGGACGGTGATTTTACCTTGGTTGTTACGTCCGCCTTCTTTTTTCAGAGGCGTGAGCAACGATTTCTCTGGCTTGTTGGTCGTCAGCTCTGCATAGTCGAGCTTCGACATGCCGCGGGTCCCGGGGGTACGCGGTTTATAATTGATAATCGCCATTAGGGTTTCCTCCCGTTACGCCGTGTAGATGTCGATCTTATAGCCTTTTTCAAGCGTGACGATAGCTTTGGATACAGCGGCTGTCCAGCCGGTGTATTGACCAACTCTTTTTTGCTTGCGTGGCATGTTGATGACATTCACGGATTCAACTTTGACGTCGAAGATTTCTTCGACAGCTTCTTTGATTTGGATCTTGTTCGCGTTGCGATCGACTTCGAACGTATATTTGCGTTCGGAAGCGAGCTTCGCCGTTTTTTCGCTTACGACGGGGCGTTTCAGAACTAGGTATTTGTCCATATTAGCTCAAAACCTCCTCAAACTTCTTCAACGCGGCTTCCGTGGCGATGACCACGTCGGCGTTGAGCAAGTCATACACGCTGGTATGATCGC
>JAQVKB010000079.1 GCA_028694875.1 Candidatus Izemoplasmatales bacterium | reverse complement strand
CCAGCGACATTGACTGTAATGGATCCGTTCGATGTATCGAGTGAGAGTTCATCCGTTTGAACCGAGGAACAAATCATATTGCCATTGGAAGTCCGTGAATCGACCGATTCTGCGACCAAGCCGCTCACGTCGACTTTCCCATTGGAAGTCGTTGCCACTATCGTGCCATCGACGGCTAAATTTGTCAAATCCAGTCCCCCATTTGAACTGTGCGCCACGAGATTCTCTGCAATCGCTAGGTCGGTAAGCTCGATACCACCATTGGAGGTGTCAAGGTCCAAACTTTGAATTGCGTTGAGCCCTTCCATCGTAATCGCACCATTGGAAGTCACGATTTCAAAGGAAACCATCAAGTCCGCAGGTATCGAGATGATGACATGATCCACGGCTGGATCTTGAAACCAAGAGAATCCGAAGACGAACCAGTTATACCATTCCACGTCTTCGACAAATGAGATGGATGTTCCGTTTTCAGTCACGTTAATCGCATCGCGTTCACTGACATAATACGTGACGGTAACCGTGTTGGAATCCGTGGTTTGGACGGTCACCGCTTTGTTCTCCAAATCAAAGGAAAACATGTCGAATTGATCCACGGTGTAGTTTTGCTCGACCAAGGTGTATTCTTCGGTTTGGAATCCTTCTCCACTTACAACACCGAAGACAACTGCCAAGACGAGACCGATAATGACCAAAGTTAGGCCAATTTTGATTGCTTTATTCATTGTAATTTCCCCCTATCGAATCCAGGAGCGAATTTGCTCCAAAAGTTTTTGTAATACATTACGGCCGGTATGGAAAAACCATTGAAACATTCCAATGGCCAAGATGACCAGGCCAATTCCCAACGCGACTTCACCGATTCGGAACAACAAGAGACTTCCCGTAGGAACTTCGGTTGCCATCATGAACAAACCATGAACGGCGGCCGCAAATCCAGAAACGAGGAAACTAAATCCTGTTGTGACCACTACAAAGGCGAGAACTCCGAAGAAAAAGTACCCGATCAATCGTACGGACAAGTCAAATGCCGCGCGCAGATCAATATGGACTTTTTCACGGATTTGTGCGCGAAGGGATGCATCTTCACGAATGTTCTTCGCGATGTCTTCCACTTCACCCAAATTCATGATGAAGATTTCTTCGCTCTCGCCGCCTTCGACGGCGTCTTGAATCATCTCATCGTAATATTTGAGGACTTCTTCTTTTTCGTTGGTCCTTAAAAAGTCGAGTTCTGTTTTCAAATATTTTAAAAAGGCTGTGCGTCTCATTCGATATCCCCCTAACGCAAGATGTAATCATAAACTTTCTTCAGTTCGAGAAAGTCTGATTTGGTATCTTCCAATTTTTGAATTCCCTCTCGCGTGATTTGATAGTATTTTCGAATCCGAGAGTTGTATGTTGTTTCATACGTTCGTACGAGTTGTTGCTGCTCCAGACGACGGAGGATCGGATACAATGTAGATTCCGACACATCGATGACCGAGCAAATTTCGCGATTGATTAAGTAGCCGTAAGAGTCTTGATATTTGAGTGAAGCCAATACCAGCATCTCTAGTAAGCCTTTCTTCAGTTGGCTGTCCATCCGAATACCTCCTTATACACTATACTATACAATGCATAGTATTGTTTGTCAATCCTCTTTTTTCAAAAAAAATAAAAAAACCGCCGATTACTCGACGGTTTGTGAATCCGATGGTTTTTGTTTGGTTCGCCTGACCCAAAATCCCCATACAAAGAAAAGTAAGGTGTAGACGAGAAGTACCCATAACGCATTGAGAGGATGCTGTTGAATATTGAAAATCGATCCTAAAAAAACGAGGAAGATGACAATCAACAACCGCGACACCAAGGTGAGCCAGAGATATCTCGATACTTTGATATTGGTCAGCGACAACGCATAGTTTAATATCGAAGAAGGCAAAAAAGGATTGGATAGCAAAATCAGTACTAAGAATGTATTGGGACCTTGGACAAGATTCAAAAACATTTTCCCGTATTTGTTATCCTGGACTTTTTTGGTAAAATACGGCGCAAGAGTCCATCGAATCAAGAAAAAGATTCCGACCATGCCAATCATCGAACCCAAAGTCGAAAGTAAGATGGTCAAAATCGTTCCTGTGGCGGTTCCGTAACTGCTCGCCATGATCGAAAGATTAAACGAGATCAAGATGGTGAGAGGAAGCGAAGGAATCAGCGCCTCCAGAAATGGCAAAAGCACCGCAGACAGCGGTGCAAACCAAAGGTGATCGAGGATAAATTGCTGAAACTGCGCCAGCCAATCATACAGAAAATTCAAGTAAATCCCTCTCCGTTTGGAAAAAAGCATCCCTCGGATGCTTTTTTTGGTTGTAATTAGATCAGTTTGCCGAAGAATTCCAACGAACGAACCATTTGGTGCGTGAAGGAAGCTTCATTGTCATACCAAGTTAAGACTTTGACGAGTTGTTTTCCGTCCACGTCCATGACGATGGTGGAATCCGCATCAAACAAAGTTCCTTGGGTGATGCCGATGACATCGCTCGAGACGATGGGATCTTCCGTGTAACCAACGACGACGGATTGCGCGGCCTTGACGGCGGCGTTCACTTCTTCTTTGGTCACGTTCTTTTTGAGTTCGACAACGAGGTCCACGATCGAGCCCGTGATCACAGGAACACGAAGAGCAAGTCCGTCCATTTTCCCTTTGAGTTGTGGCAACACGAGCGCAACAGCTTTAGCAGCACCAGTGGTCGTCGGAACGATGTTCGCGGCGGCAGCACGTCCTCTACGGGTGTAATGTCCCTTTGGATGAGGGATATCAAGGGTCGCTTGGTCATTGGTATACGCATGAACTGTGGTCATGAATCCACGTTCGATTCCGAAATTGTCATCCAAAATCTTCGCGATCGGTGCCAAGCAGTTCGTGGTGCAAGACGCGGCACTGATGATGGTTTCAGATCCCGTCAATGATTCGTGGTTCACACCAAACACGACGGTCGGAACATCTTTTTCTTTGGCAGGGGCAGAGATGACAACTTTCTTGGCTCCGGCTTGTAAATGCAAAGAAGCTTTTTCTCTGGAAGTAAAGAAACCGGTGCATTCGAGCACGATGTCCACATTCAAATCTTTCCAAGGAAGTTGAGCGGGATCTTTTTGTGCGAAGACAGGGATCTTCTTTCCTTCGACAACGATTTGGTTGTTGTCGACAGTGACTTCTTTGCCATATCTGCCTTGAGAGCTATCATACTTCAGCAGATAAGCGAGTTGTTCGGCATCCGTCAAATCGTTGATGGCAACGATTTCGAATTCTGGATTTCCAAACATGATGCGGAAAGCGAGACGACCGATTCTTCCGAATCCGTTGATTGCTACTTTCACAGACATAATTTATTTCCTCCTAAATTATCGTAGTATCTACGTCGATTTTATTGTAACGCATTTTCATTCGATTTTCAAGATGAGTCACTCACTAAAGCGTTTTCAAATCAAGTAGTCGCTCGGATTCGAACAAACGTGCAAAAGGTTCTCGTTCTGTGTAGTTTTCGTGAGGTTTCCAATAGATTCAGAGAACTCAGCGTATATGTCACACAGTGTCCGAAGACACAAAACTTGGAGGAGTTATGTTCAAAAGAGCTTGGATTAGTGTCATCCGTAATAAAGGTAGAACCATCATCTTAGGCGTTTTGCTATTTGTCATCGCCAATTTAGTACTCAGTTCCATCTCCATCAAAAGTGCGACGGAAGAAGCCGCACTTCAGGCGAGATTGTCATTGGAACCCGAAATTACCTTGACGACAAACCGAACTGATTTGTTCGCATATATTAAAGAATACAAAGACCTGTATGGAACAAGACCATCTCAAGATGAAATCAACGAAATGCTTGTCCCGATTACCAGTGACGTTGCCTATGGAATCGTCGAAAACAGCACCTATGTCATCGATTTCAATTTCACCTATTCATCGACTTCGATGGCCGTGGATTTCCTTCCATTGACATCGGATGGAATCCTTGATGCCGAAAACACATCCAAAATCAGTGTGACAGGGACCTACAATCCTTTGATGTTGGATGAATTTTCAGACATCGGTACGTTTGAATTGATGGAAGGCAGTTCCAGTTTTTCTGGAAGCGACTCGGGAGTTATCATCATTTCTTATAATTTGGCATCCGAAAACAACCTCTCGATTGGAGACACCATCGATTTAGAAACCTTTGATGCGAATGCCATGACATTCACGATCATTGGACTATTTATGAGTGAAGATGCCATCACCAGCGGAAAAAGCGTAACGGACAATGAAGTCTTTATGCCGCTCGATGATGCGCTTGTCCTCAAAGGGCAGGATCCTTCAACGACATTCACGATTACTTCCGCCAAGTATTATTTGCTCGACCAGCTGGATATCGATGCTTTTATTGCGGAAAGCACGGAAGCTTTTGAGGAAATTTCAAGTGGCGAACTAGTGTTTCTCGATGTCTCCTATGACGCGATTACCGCGCCACTGGAATCCGTAGGTAGTTTCTCAGAAATCATTCTTTATATTAGTGTGGCGGCGGCAGTTGTCATCTTAACACTACTCATCGTGAATACACTGAAAGAACGAAAATATGAAATTGGTGTCCTACTTTCTTTGGGGGAAGGAAAACTCAAGATAGCAGCGCAATATTTAGTTGAACTTGTATTGGTCGCATTGTTGGCATTTACGTTATCGATGACGACGTCACAAACTGTGAGTTCTGAACTCGGAGATATGCTTCTCCAAAATGAAATCACGGATGTGACTGCGACAGATACTGTATCTGAACCCAAAGGTGGCGGTTCTACTGCCACAACCTTGATTGCGACCTCGATTGATTATGATACCCTTGAAATGAATGTCAGCGTCAGCATTCAAGATTTCCTTTTCACGTTAGGTATTGGACTAGGGATCATCATTCTATCCAGTGCCATTCCTAGTTTGTACATCACACGTTATCAACCCAAAAAGATTCTATCTTCGAGAAATTAGGTGAAATGAATGGAAAACATGATCGAAATTCGTGAATTGTATCATAAGTATCAAGATGGACAGAAATTGCGTGCTGTTCTCAAGGATGTCAATATCGATTTTGAAGCAGGAAAAATGTATGCCATCCTTGGTGAATCTGGAAGTGGAAAAACGACCTTATTATCGCTGATTAGTGGCCTCGATGAAGTGCAAGAAGGATCGATTTCCTATCAAGGAAATACGATATCGAAAATTGGCTATACCAAATATCGAAAAGACTATGTCAATGTCATTTTTCAATCCTACAATCTGATCAAATACATGACGGCGATGGAAAATGTCGTCACGGCCATGGACATCAAACATGTGGATTATTCTAACAAAAAAGAAAAAGCCTATGAAATATTGGGCAAACTCGGAATTGACCGTCAAACCGCCGATCGAGAAGTCCTCAAAATTAGTGGAGGGGAACAACAACGCACGGCGATTGCACGCGCACTTGTCCATGACTCCAAAGTGATTCTGGCGGACGAACCCACAGGAAATCTGGATGATGATACCGAAGCGGAAATCATTGAGATTTTCCGACAACTCGCCGAAGAGGGGAAAACTGTCATCATCGTAACCCATTCTAGAAATGTGGCCAAAAGAGCGGACATCATATACAAGATTCAAAATGGTGTCGTAAAACAAGAAAATCGTCGCGGAAAGAAAAAAGAAGTCAATTTCGAGGAAGAAACCATCGAAATCGCATAACGAAAAAAGGGGCTGTAATGAAATAAAGCCTCACAAATAAGGTAAAGAAAAACCACTCTGGAGACCAGGGTGGTTTTTTGGTATAATATGAGTATGTCAAGTACACAATTACACCAAGAATATTATAACGCAAAACAATTGAGATTACCACTGACATATGAAGTAATGA
>JAQVKB010000078.1 GCA_028694875.1 Candidatus Izemoplasmatales bacterium | reverse complement strand
TTGTTCATCGTATCAAGAATCTCAAGGCGCGCTTTCTTCGCTTGCGTTAAGGCTTCTTGGAAGATTTCCTTGGTCACACCCGAAATCTTGATGTCCATTTGCAAGGCTGTAATACCATCTTTGGTTCCCGCGACTTTGAAGTCCATGTCGCCAAAGTGGTCTTCCAATCCTTGAATGTCCGTGAGAATCGTATAATCGTTCTCCTTTTTGACAAGTCCCATTGCGATCCCCGCAACCGGGGCTTTGAGCGGAACACCGGCGGCCATCAACGCCATCGAGCCAGCGCAAATCGTCGCTTGAGACGAAGAACCGTTGGATTCCAAGATTTCCGAAACCACACGAATGGTATAGGGGAATTCTTCTTCCGATGGTGTCACCATCAGAAGCGCTCTTTCACCCAAATTTCCATGTCCAATCTCACGACGTCCTGGGGCACCATAACGGCCGGTCGAACCGACGGAGAATTGCGGGAAATTGTAATGCAACATGAAACGTTTGCCTTCTTCAAGGGTCGCGTTATCGATGATTTGAGCTTCGCCAAGGGCACCTAAGGTAACCGTCGCGAGCGCTTGCGTTTGTCCACGGGTGAACAAGGCGGAACCATGCGTTCTTTCAAACAAATCGACTTCCATGTCCAAGGGACGAATTTCGTCGAGTTTGCGTCCATCCGGACGAATCTTGTCTTGGGTGATTAAGCGACGAACCTCGTCCACTTGAATCTCTTCCAACACACGTTTGACAAACGAAATGTTCTTGGCGATGTCTTCTTTTTCCATGCCTTCTTCTTTGTAAGAAGCTTCGAGCACGGCAATGATTTCCTTTTCAATCGCTTCGATTTTATCTTGGCGTTCGAGTTTTTCTTTGGTAGATACTGCTTTGACGATGCGTCCTGCTTCGAGCTTATGGACGGCTTCACGGATTTCAGCGGGGACTTTGGCCAACACAATTTCCATTTTCGGTTTTGCGTTTTCCGCGATGATCGTTTCTTGGAATGCACAAAGTTCTTTGATTTTTTCATGGGCCAACATGATTGCATCGAGCATCGTTGCTTCGCCAATTTCTTTGGCACCGGCTTCGACCATCGTAATCGCATCCTTGGTTCCGGCCACCGTCAGTTCCAATGCGGAAACAGCCAGTTCTTCTGCGGAAGGATTGATGACGAATTTCCCATCGACCAAACCAACGATCACTCCAGCGACCGGTCCATTGAAAGGAACGCCACCAAGTCCTAAGGACAAAGAAGAGCCAAACAATGCGGCCATCTCTGGACTAAAATCTGGATTGACAGATAAGACTGTGTTGACGATTTGGACTTCGTTGCGGAAATCGTCATCGAACAACGGACGAATCGGACGGTCAATGGCGCGCGCCGTCAACGTTTCATGATCGGAAGGACGTCCTTCACGGCGTAAAAATCCACCGGGGATTTTTCCAACCGAATACAATTTTTCTTGGTACAAAACCATGAGCGGGAAGAAATCCCGATCCATTGGTTCACGACCACAAACAGTAACCGATAATACCGCGGTATCTTCGTACCGGATTAATGCTGCTCCTGTGGCTTGTTTGGCCAATTGGCCAACTTCAACCGTGAGGTTGTGACCCTCAAACTTGGTCGTATAGACCCTTTTTTCACTCATTATGATAACTCCTTCTCACGAGTTCGTGGATTCATTCGTGCTTATTATACCACAACCCGAGTTTGATTTGATGTTTTTTTCACGCGCGTGACAAGAAATAAGCACCCAAACTTGGGTGCTTCGTTTCTATCGGCGTAGTCCGAGTTTTTGAATCACGGCTTGGTAACGTTCATAAGAAACGTTTTGAAGGTACTTCAGCATGCTTCTGCGCTTGCCGACCTTCATCAAGAGACCGCGACGGGAATGGAAATCGTGCTTGTGGACCTTGAGATGCTCATTGAGCAAATTGATCTCTTCGGTAAGAAGCGCAATTTGAATCTCAGGAGATCCTGTGTCTCCTTCTTTGAAACCGAATTCTTTGACGATTTCCTTGGTTCTCTCTTTCGTGAGTGCCATGGTATTTCCTCCTTTTGTAAATTGACTTACCCAATTCCGGAAAAAGCGTCGGAGTGTCGCAAATTTCAGAGATGGGCGCAAGTGGTATTATATCATAATACAATCGGTGTGGCAAGGAAAACTTCTTAGAGTAGTTTGCGAATTTCCGCGAGAACACTCACCATCGACATCGTGTCTTGCATACAGTATGCCAAGAGTGCTTTTCGGGCGGCGGCGCGCTTTTTGGGTGGCATGCTTGGAAGTGCCAAATAACTCTCATACGCCATCACGCCGTCTTTGATATCCAATCGGTCATAGCTTTGTTTGGTTAAGACTTTGAGAATCGTTTTGATTGAATACGATCCTGATTGTTTCGGATGATAAAAATTGTAGGTATCGGCTTCGTCTTGAGAGTATCCTTTGGACAAGAAATAGTCTTGATCGTTGCGTAGCATTTTCAACATATCAAACATCCGCGAAATCCATTGGTCGACTTGATCCTTCCATGCAGGATTCCAAGAGGCCAAGGCGCGAAGACGTGATTCTTCGAAGGTTTGGTTGTATACCACAATCGAACCCGTGGGCGGGATATCTTGCATGAGTTGTTCGTAAAGCCGCTTTCTCGCGTCTTCTTCAGGCTCCCCAAGAAACTCCTTGTGCAAGAGTGTTTCTTCATTTTCATGAAGTTGGATATGAATCGAATACTGAAATAACGATTGCTCGTACGGACGCTCTCCTTCAAACGCAGGAATCGGTCGTGGGGCCGCTTCGAAATCGAGGAAACATAGTGGCCAAGAAAGCTTTTGCATGTAGTCCCTGATTTTCTTTTTGTTGATGTAGACAAAATCATTTTCAACACAATATCGCTGCATCAAATTCTTTTCCCGATGAAGCCATGAAATGGGGACATCAAGCATATGAACCATGCCTTGTTCAAAAAGCTCATAAGGATCGTGAATCGGGTCATTTTTATGCGGGCCTTCGCGAAATCCCAGATGCGAAGAGAAATAAGCAAGGATGGAATTTTTCTTTGGAATATGATCAAAACAGACATGGGTGAATCGGCATTCAAAAGGTTGGTCTTTGAGGCACTCGTTTTTGACAAGAGGACAAGGAGATTCATCCGACAAATCAAGCAACGTTTTCATCCGATACAAATCAATCTTGATTTTGTCTTGTAGGGAATCCACCAAATCCGTCATATCAAAAATCAAGAACAAATCCTCATCATATTGAGGTTTGTCAAATGCCATTTTCAAACGATAAGTAGGGTTCAGCATCGCTAAGAGATATCGACGCTCTCCCTCTTTTTGAGACTGTGACAACACAAATTCGGTGAAGGCAAGATCATAAACGATCCTTCCCGTATCATCGTGCCTTGATAACACATGTTGGAGTTTTTCATAATAATTGGTTTTATCGCCCTCGACGACATGTTGACGTCTTGGCCGATATATGCCAAACCCATCAGTGTCAAATAAGGACAATTTCCGCTTGTTGAAGGTATAATTCATCCGTAAAAACGCGGATGCACTCGATAACGACGTACGAATCAAGAACGTTTCATTTTCAAAGGGAATTGTAAAGTCCGTTTCCCCGACCAAGGTGAGATCTTCGAAGTTTCTTTCGAAACGAACGGGACATTCTTTGGGAGTGTTATCCCAACCCAACCGTGTTTGCGCAAATAAACGACGCAAATGGTCGTAATCGAAAAGCTTCGAAGCATAAGGGTTCGCCCCGTTGGCTTCTTGACCGGCCTCCGCAAAGGTGGAGCACTCCAGTCGCATGGTAGGATTGTTTTTGAGTTCTCGCTCGCCACGAGCAAGCGCACTGTACCTTCTGCATCGCAGATGGTTCAGCAAATCAACGCTTCGAACTAACATACGTTCCCCCTCGTTGTCTCTATCTTCATTATATCATAATGAGGGGTTTCTTGCGTGCCATTTCTAATGATGCGAGTGCGTTTTTTCTTCGCTTTCTTACAACTTTCTTAATCTCTCCCGAAACGAATTGTATTTGGTTCTACATTGAAGTAGAATGAAGTATCTTTTTCAGAAGGAGGATGTAAGATGCCATCCAAATTATTGACACGCCTTTATCTTCTTTTCGCGGCCATCTTGTTGGTGTCTGCCGTCCTCTGGATTGTTTTACTCACAATTTAAAAAGAAATCGCCTCATCAAAGGCGATTTTTTTATTGTCCAAAACTGTTGACCATGCCAAGAAATTCACGTTGATGAATCGCTTGACCATAAGGGTTTTTCGAATCATACTCATCGAGGATGGAAAGAAAATCTTGTGGATCCATCCACTTGATTTCCATTCCATAGGCCTTTTCTTCTTCCGTCCAATTGACTGCTTGAGGCTGATCGCTTGCGAGGTTCGCAAGGAAATAGGTGTTTTCCCAAGTGGAATCATGAAAATACTCCACCACAGTTGCGCCTTCCTTGACGTTCATAATGGGATAACCCGTTTCTTCCAATACTTCACGGAGAACACAATCAAGTGCACTTTCACCGAGTTCTCTGCCTCCACCCGGAAACAAAAATACATCGAGTTTGGGTACATATAGTACCAAAAGTAGGCCCTCTCTCATGATGATGGCTCGGGATGCTTTTCGCCATGGGTCTTTGACGATATCTTTGCGGTTCATCCCATCCGCAAATAACTCAATCTTCATGTAGTGTCCGATCCAAAAACCCGAAAATGGTTTTTTGAAAGCCATCGACGACAAATCCAATTAACAAGCCGAAGATTAATGTTGTGGGTCCTATGAAGAACCATTGATCTTGAAAGTTAAACAAGAAACCAAGAAGAACCGAGAGCACAATTGCAATCACTTCGCCGATGAGTTTGCCTTTTCCAAAGGTGGTATGAAGGGACTTGGCAATACCATTGCACAGTTCATCAAGAGCGGGTAAAGGATATTCGCAATACAAAATGAAATTGAGACCGATGGCACAAATGACGATGGCCATCGCCAAATAGAGCAAATTCCATACCAGACCAACTCCCACCATGGAAGGCACGACCAGTAGCAACAAATCAATTACCAATCCAACGTAGAAACTAATCAAGAGCGGAAAGAAAAACCAGAGTGAAAAGCGTTTTTTCTGTAACAAATAAGCGACGCTAATGAGAATCAAGGCTACTCCTGGATTGAGGACGCTATAAGGAAGATGAAGCCCTTCATAGAGGTTTCGGTTCACCGCGTCCCAAGCGCTCATCCCAAGATCGGTTAACTGAATCAAGGTGACACAAACGCCAAGAAGCGTGAGTCCCAACACAAAGAACAACGTTTTTCGTTTTGTAAAAATCATACGATTCGGTTTCGGATGAGTGTCGCCACGGTTTGACCAGAAACCATCGCATCGACAATCCGTTTCTCCTTGTTCACAAAATCACCACCGACAAAAACATGAGGGTAGCTTGTTAAGTAGTCTTTCTCCCCACGGAAAAGTTTGATCGAAGAGCCGTCAAAAACTTCACCCGATGAAATTTGTCCTGTCGCAAAAACCAAATCATCCAGTTCAAAGGCCACGTTTTCGCCTTCGAGGGCTTCCACGCGATTTCTCCCTGTTTCAGCGTCACGAATGACACAAGTGCGCTGACAATCGAGCATCCGTTTGGTTTCTTTTCTTCGAAAAGCAATCGGTCCAAAAAGTTCATGAATGGCGACGCCTTCATGAACGGCTTCCATGATCTCTCGTCGCGAAGCTGGCGACTCTGCCAAGGTACGACGGTAAATGATGTGGACTTCTTTCCCTGCACGAATCAATCTTCTCGACAAATCGACGCTGACATTGCCAAGTCCGATAATGCCTACGACATGTCCGAGTTTTTTTGCCAAATCGTCGACAGTAAAGCGATTTTTATTCAAAAGATCAATCGCGTAATGAATCAGATCG
>JAQVKB010000077.1 GCA_028694875.1 Candidatus Izemoplasmatales bacterium | reverse complement strand
CCACCTGAGATTAATCGAAAATTACTGAAAATATATCAAGTGCAAGGTGCGTATAATTATGTTGATAACTCCATTCTTCAGTTAATGCAGAGCGTTGATACGATATCTCAAAATATCCTATTGAGGTATCATTATCGTTGTCACAAAGACATTATCGAATTTAGCAATAAGAAATACTATCATGGAAAACTTAAGGTTCCGCCGAAAGATTGGTTTGATCAACAAGCGCTATTCACAATCAAAGTGGCTTCTCCATTGCAGCGAACCAATGAAAGGAACTGCTCCATTGCGGAAGTTGACGAGATCATCAAACATATAAAAACTAGAAAGAATCGAAATATTGGAATAATTACTCCTTTTAGAAATCAAGCGAATCTACTGAAAGAAAGAGTGAGGGAAGAAAATCTTGAAAACGTTGATGTAGGCACGGTTCATACATTCCAAGGTGATGAGAAAGAAATTATTTATATGAGTACAGCAATTACTAGATTCAGTTCCCAAAAGACTTTTGATTGGCTAAAAAACAATGAAGAACTCATCAATGTTGCTACCACTAGAGCGAAAAAGGAGTTTGTTTTGGTAGGGGATATAGATGCAATTAAGGATAAGTCCGGTGAAGGAAACGATATCTACGATCTAGTCAACCACTGCGAAAGCAATGGCATGAAATTAATAGTACCAAAAGGAAGATTTGATTTGAGCCTAGTTAAACAAATGAACACAGCTGCCGAAACGGAGTTGCTTGAAACAATTCAACATATATTAACATTTAACACCGAGTTCGTTATTAGAACTCAAGTTAAAGTAGCTGATTTGCTTCCTGTTATACCAAACAGTATACTAGCTGAATTCAGCAAAAAATCCACCTTCGACTTTGTGATTTATTCAAAAATCAACAATGTAGAAATCCCAAGACTTCTAGTAGAATTGGATGGAAAAGAGCACTTGACTGACATCAAACGAGTGATAGCGGACGAGAAAAAAGAAGATATTGTTGGCGCAAATTCAATCCCACTTATTCGAATCCCGAACTGTTATACACGAAGGTATGTTATATTAAAGGAAGTTATCATGAAACTCATTGCTTAGGTTTCGTGTAGATATATGCCGTCGATTTGTTTCGGGGAGAGATGATATGAGTATGAATACTATTTCCACCAATCTCATCGCCATCGGTGGCTATGCTGCCTCTGGCAAAACAACCCTAGCTTCCTTGCTCAAAGACTATCTGCCTAATTCAATCGTCATCCATACGGACGATTTCTATCACCCCACTCACAAAAGAACTTATGGCGACTTCGAAGCTGTCAACTACGATCTTCCGCGCTTACTCGAACAAGTCATTCTTCCTTTTGTCGAGAAACGACCGATTCGATACCAACGTTATGACTGGGTTGAAGACAAGCTTGCTGAATGGATTGAAATCACTCAATGTGAAACACTCATCCTCGAGGGCGTTCGCGCCCTCGATGTTTCCATACGCCCTTATATCGATTATGCCATTTGGGTAGAAGCACCCTATGAACTTCGTTTGAAGCGAGGGATGGAACGCGATGGAGAACATATGCGTTCTTTATGGGTCAATGAATGGATGCCTAGCGAAGAATATTATGTTGCTTCTCAACATCCAGAGAAATATGCCCATGTTTGTATTTCGGGAGAAGCCCCTTTTATACTCGAGGAGATTTTATGGCAAAAAGAGTTGTAGACAAGAAGAAGTTACCAGGAAAGATTTTGATGTGGACAACCTTTGGTATAGGTTTCTTTATCACCTTTTTGGATACTCCCTATGTATTTGGCGGTGTCTTGATGAATGAACCATGGCAAACCATTGGATTGGTTGCACTCTTTGTGTTCTTCTTTGAACTACCACTGATTAACGCCAAAGAGATGCATGTTCTTGAACGAGTTTGGTTGTTCGTCTTTCCGATGATTCTTTTAATCAGTCGATATTGGGTTTCTACTCGTACGGGACTTAATTTATTATTTCTTTGGATGATTCTTTCTTTTGTCATTACAGTGTATGTTCAATATCAAGGAAAGAAAGATGTCGATCTCAGATCCAATCGTTTGTTCATTTTGTCCTTGTTGGTGGGAATTTCCTTATTGGCGCAGACCACCGACCTTGATCTATTTGATGAAAGATCCCTTGTGTTATGGAGTTTACTGCCAACAGCATTGATTGGTTCTGTGTTGATGGTATTGTTATGGAAAGGCAAGATTGACACAAAAGACGAATCGCGATGGATATACAGCATTCTCTTCATTATGGGTCCTTTTTTTCTCAGTTTTCTTTGTACATCCTTTTTCAACTATACTCTCGATGGAAGTGAACCCGTCACCTATACGACTGAGATCATCGAGTTGGATGTTCATACGGGTTCTAGAAGCGTGACGACATACAATGTGACGATTCTCTACGAAGGAGAGGAACACACAGTTGGTGTTTCTTCCACAAGGTACTATACGCTTCAAGTTGGAGATGATTTCAACATCTCCGTCTATCAAGGATTCTTTGGCTTTGAATATATGATTGCCGAGTAAAGAAACGGTAGGTGTTTTGATGAAGAATTTACCGCCCAAGCAATTTTCGAAACGATTCCTTCTGTTTGTATTAATTCCACCAGTTCTTTTTCTGGGGTCTTTTATTCCTGGAGTGTATTTGATTGGCGAAACAACTCAAATCACTCTCGGAATTATTTTGGTGGTGATGGGTGTTTTAATGGAAGCCATTCCCATCATTTATATTCTTCCGTATCGAAAACGATTCCTTCATATCAAGGAAGAAATCAAAAAAGAATCCCTATCAAAGATTGATGGAAGCGACGCATTTGTGCCAGTATCATGGGGGATTGTCTCGAACGGGGATTTCACCAAGCGCGGGACTGGAGTCTTCTTTTTCCAAAATGGAATTCGGATTGAAGCGGATACTACCAAAGAATATTTATTCTCTTCTTTTCAAGAAATCATCCAATTTCCAGGAAATATGCCTTGGATCGTTCTTTCGTTTGATCATGGCGTCGATGGATTTCCTACCGAAGGAGTCGTTCTTGTCGATGATCCTATTGTAAGAAAACATATCGAACTGAGAACGGGAAAACCGATTGATACATTGGCCCATGATCAAGCGTATGAAAAGTTTCTCGAGCTCAAGAAACAAACGCAAGAGTGGGGAAAGAACATCACGCTTCAATTTCAAAAAGTAATGTTTTTTCTGTTTTTGATTTTGGGTTCAGTCGCAGTAGGCTTGCTTTTGATCCGCTTTACACAGTTCTCTCAAGATGGGATTACGATTGTGACGTTGGTCATTTCGATTCCGTTGTTATTAATTTTGTATCCTCGACTCTTTGCGGATACTTCAAAAAAACGCTATGCGATGAATCCCCAAGGCTTCATGATTTTCCATGGTCGAAAATCCTATGGCGAGCGATGGAAGAATCTAATTTGCGTTGAAACCACACCGAAAGGAATCATCTGTGTGTTTGAGACGAATCAAGGAGAAGAAGGAAGGGCCTTTTTTGCGGTGGATGAACGGTTTCTCTCCTCGCTTAAGAATTATCCGATTTTGGTGAAAGAACATTCTTCCAACGAGTTGGATCAATGAGGATGATGGATCGTTCAATTATTTAGAAGGTGATGGTTATGTTGAAAAAGAAGATCAATATTCTTGCCCAACCTTATGTGGATGCTTCGATGGTTAAGTCGATTCATCAACTTGAATTGGATGCGGCCAAGACCGAACAACTTCATTTCAAGTTTGAGTTGGAATACAAACTTGCGGATGCTTTTGAAAAACAAAAACAAGGAATCTCTGGACGACCTAGTGAATTCCTTGCGTATGATGGAGATCAACTGATTGGATACACGGGGATCTGTTTCTTTGGTGGAAACGAATCCGAAGTCAATGGACTCGTTGCACCTGAATATCGAAGAAATGGTATCTTTACGAAGATCATCCAAGAAGTGGAAACGGAATTGTTGTCTCGGGGTCACAAGACATACCTCGCTTTGGTCGATCAATCTTCTTCCTCGGGGATGGCGTGGATAAACGCCAAACAAGGCGTTTTAGACCATGTGGAGTATGAAATGTTGTTGCCAGAGGAAACGAAACTTGAATCGCTTTCCAAAGGCATTGTTTTGCGCCTCGCGACCAACTCTGATGCCCAAGTAATCTATCAAATGAATCGTGCGTTTGAGGACGGAGAGTTCGATCCTTCGTTTCTTCCCGAAGAAGAAGCCAAACGCGGGATGGAGATCATGCTCATCGAACGAGAAAGTCAAATCATCGGAAAAATCCATCTTCAGTATTTCGGAGACGAAGCCTGGATCTTTGGTTTTGTGATTGATTCCGCATATCGCGGAAAACAACTCGGGAAAGCTGCACTCCACGAATCCATCCTTTGGATGCGTTCCAAAGGTGTCCAAAAGATTTACCTTCAAGTCGATTCTGAAAACCCCATTGCTTATTCTTTGTATCGAAAAGTTGGCTTTCAAAATCTTTACGCCATGGCATACTATCGTATCACTCTTTAATTCATGTATTTGATTTCTAGATGATGAGAATGAATTTCATCCACTCTCATCATCTTTTCTTTTTTGCTTGATTAATTTGTCGCATTTTGCTAATATATGTATACATTATGCAATTTTAATGATATAATTTGGCATAAAATATCATCAAATACACCAATATCGAGGGTATATGATATGAATGATTATATTTCTTTATACAATTTGTATTATCAAAATCGTGAAGAGTACGAGGAAAAATACCTTTCACGTTATCAATCCGAATCTTCCATTCATTATGATTTCTTGATTGGAAAAAATCCGGCGTTTATGTTTTTACATCCAAATCATTATGCTTTGGTTGTTGAAATAGAAAAACTCGATAAAGATCTTTTCGCGCTTTCCAATCTCCTTCCTGATATCGCAAAAGATCACTTCATCAAAAACACGCTAATCACTGAAATTCAAAACACCAATGACATTGAGGGTGTCATTAGCACCCGAAAAGAGATTTCTGAGATTCTTGCTCAAATGGAGTTACGTCACGGAGATCGTTTATTTGGTATGGTGAATCGATATCGTTTTTTGATGGATAAGAAGAAAGTTCCGTTATCGACACCGAATGATATTCGCACCATTTATGACGAACTCGTTTCTCAAGAAATACAAGAATCCGATCCGAACGATCAATTGGATGGAACGCTATTTCGACAAAAAACGGTTTATCTTTTTCGTGCTAGCGGGAAAAAACTTCACGAAGGAGTGAACCCTGAGTCAGAAATCATTGACATGCTTTCGCGGGCCATGACATATTTACATGAATTGAAATTGCCAGCCCTTGTTCGAATTGCGTTATTTCATTACTTGTTTGGTTATATTCATCCCTTCTATAATGGGAATGGTCGCGTCAACCGGTTTATTAGCAGTTACTTGTTAAGTGAGGAATACACATCCATCATTGCGTATCGGTTGAGTCAGCAAATCAAACAAGAGAGAAAACTGTACTATGAGGCGTTTGAAAAGGCCAATAGTGATAAGAATAAAGGGGACATCGGTACTTTTGTCATGATGTTTCTATCGATTGTCAGAGATGCTTTTCAATCTACGTTGAATGAACTCGATGAAAGGTATTCAAGACTTCGACACTACAGCAAAAAGATTGATCAATCTATGTTTGCGAATTCCAAGATAGGAAACATTCTGTATATTTTAGTACAATGTAGTTTGTTTGCGGAAGAAGGACTTAAAATAGAAGAAATCGCCAATTATGCAAATCAATCGGAAGTTTGGACGCGCGGAAAAATCAAGGACTTAATGAGATTTAATTATATCCAAAAATCCAAACAAGGTTATTTTTATCTGTATCAAGCGAATTTATCCAAATTGGACGAGATCAGTTTTTCGGGTTCTAGTAACGTCTAGACATTGATATTGATCATATAATAA
>JAQVKB010000076.1 GCA_028694875.1 Candidatus Izemoplasmatales bacterium | reverse complement strand
GAAGTTCATAATCGATTCTTCGGGAGGTGCCAAAGATAAAGATACGCCAGAAAAAACGGCCGATCACAATGATCACGGCGATCCAGATCAGCGTCATCATTTCGCTTTTCAAAATCGTCTCAGTGAGCGAGCCGTATTCTAAACCTTCAATAATCCGTCCTGTGATTTCCGGAATGATCAGTTGTGCGTAATCGACCACAAAAAGTGCGGCGATGCCGATTAGGAAGAAAATCCCATAACGGAGATATAATCGATTGACATGCTTACCAAATATCATGAAGTACCCCCTGATAAAGAAACATTTTTATTGTACTCCAATTGGACGTCAAAATCAATTTTAATCGCAAAAAAAGTTGAGGACTCAACAAAAAAACAACCCCTTTTACAAGGGGTTGCTTGTGAATCCATTGAAATTCAATTATTCCGTTTCTACGTGAGAGAGTGTCGCGGAAATAATCGTGAAGGTGCCACTCACCGAAACCGTGCCAGGTTCCGCGAAAATCAACATTTTCGTGAATTCCGCCGCTGTAACGGTAAAGGTTTGAACTGTGCCATCAAAGGTCAGGATTTGTTCCATCGCGCCAGAATCATTCGGCTTGAAGAGAATCGTGAGTCCCGAAGTACCTTGAATTTGAATCGTCATCGTGTTGAGACCCGCCACTTCGGCGGCGTCAAAGTTGACAATCATGAAGGCGTAGCTTTGGGTATCGCTCTTCACATAGTTGACCACGACAGATCCGTCTTCTTGCAACGCGAAATCGTACGTATCCGCATCGTTTTCCACGAACGAGTTCGTGAAATCGAGAGTGGTTTGCGTCGAAGTCATGACCGCACTCTTAATCGTAAAGGAGCCGGTGGTTGCCGCGTTGATTGGATCGACAAAGATCAAAATCTTCGTCAACGTATCAATCAAATTGAAGGTCACAGTTTGTTCCGTGCCATCAAAGGTCACGGTTTGTTCGTACGCGCCATTGTCATTCGGTTTGATGATGATTTGTTGTCCGGTGGTTCCTTGGACGACCATCGTCAAGGTGTCATGACGAGAGAGATTGTCTTCGATTTCAAGTTTGATATACGCCCAGTTTTGGGTAGTTCTTGTCCAATCGATTTGGACCGAATCGCCAGTTGCTGTGAACGTATAGATACCGCCATCGTTGTCAATCCAGTTCGTTCCTAAGTTGACATCAACCCATGGGGCGATGGCATCCGGAGCGATGTAGGTGAGACGCGCGGAAAGGATCGTGAACGTGCCACTCACCGAAGCGGTTCCTGGCATCGCAAACAAAATCACATTCGTGAAAGCCGATGCGGAGACCACAACAGTTTGAGGTTCGCCTGTGAAGGTAATCGTTTGTTCCAAAGCGCCATTGTCATTCGGTTTGATCAATACGGATTCGCCAGCAGTACCTTGAACGACGAAGGTCAACGTATTAAAGTCCGCCGCTTCTGCGGTAAACGTATTGCGCATGAAGACCCATTCTTGTCCTGCACCTTTGGTGTAGTTGACCGTCGTGGTGCCATCTTCGTTTTCCGTAATCGCATAGGTGCTAGGATCATTTTCAGCCCAACCTTGGGTGAAATCGTAGTTGGGTTCAATGTAAGTGAGTGTCGCCGACAAAATCTTGAAGGTTCCCGAAACACTTTCCGTTCCTGGCATCGCAAAGAGGATGAGTTTGGTAAACGCGGTGAACGTAATGACAACGGTTTGTTCGGTGCCATCAAAGGTCACGGTTTGTTCCAAAGCGCCAGAATCGTTCGGTTTCAAAAGAACGGATTCGCCCGATGTTCCTTGGAGAACCAAGGTCATCGTGTTATACATCGCGACTTCTTCGTCCACGAAATCGGAAATCATGAAAGCCCAAGATTGTCCCGCTGCCTTCGTATAATCGACTTGGAGTGTGCCACCACCAAGAATGGTTGTCGCATACGTACCCGGATCGTTTTCGGCGAAGTCTGTCGTGAAGTCATAAACGCCAGCTTGAGAAGAGGTGACAACGGCTTTCAAAATATCGAAGGAGCCGGTCAGACCGCCATTAATCGGATCCACAAAAATCAAGATCTTGGTTGGCGTATCTGTCAACGTAAAGGTCACCGTTTGAGGTTCGCCTGTGAATGTCACGGTTTGTTCGTACGCGCCGTTGTCATTCGGTTTGATGATGATTTGTTCTCCCGCTGTTCCTTGAACGATCATCGTAATCGTGTCATGGTTCGCGAGATTGTCTAAGAAGATGTTCTTGAGGAATGCCCATTGTTGGCCATCGACTTTCGTCCAGTCAATCGTGGTCACGCCATCGGTCGTTGTAATCGTGTAGATTCCGCCATCATTGTCGACCCAGCCGCCATTGACATCGTAAACGACATTAATCGGTTGTGCGTCAGGTTCCACATAGGTCAGACGAGCGTCAAGAATCGTGAAGGTACCTGATACACTTTCGGTTCCAGGCATCGCGAAGATTAACATCTTTGTGAAAGAGTACGCGGTGACGACAACGGTTTGTTCGGTGCCATCAAAGGTAATGGTTTGTTCCAAAGCGCCCGAATCGTTCGGTTTGATCAAAATCGATTCACCAGAGGTTCCTTGAACGGTCAAGGTCAACGTGTTGAATCCTGCGGCGCCTTCCGCGTCGAAGTTGTTGATCATGAAGACCCAAGATTGTCCCGCAGCTTTCGTGTAAGCTACCGTGCTGGAGCCATCTTCGTTTTCGGTAATCGCATAGGTTCCGGAATCATTCTCCGTCCAGCCTTGCGTGAAGTTGTAGTTAGGTTCTTCGACAGGAGATTCGGTGGCGAAGTAAGCACTGGTGATTTCAAATTCACCGCTACCCGCGGCCGATCCACCATTCGCGAAAATCAAGATCTTCGTGAGCGCGTCGAGTTGTTCGTTGGTCCAAGCCGAAAGATCAATGACTGCGACCACGTCTTCGCCCGCTTCAAACGTGACTTTCACTTCGGTTTGTACGGAAGAAGAAAGTTCCGCTTTGAAGATGATATTGCCCGCCGTGACAGCGTGGAAATTCAATACGACATAGTCAAAGTCCGAGAACGCACCGCGAATTGTCGCGATCATGTACGCCCATTCAAAACCGCTCTTGTCATAGCTGACAACTGGGTTCGCACCAGATTTGTCAATCGTATAAACGCCATCGCCATTGTCGACGAAGCCCGTCTTGAATTCGAATGCGCCGCTTCCGTCGTATTCGAGTTCGCCAGTCGGGATGTTTGAATCGCCGTTTTCCAACACGGTGCCATACGCGGTTCCTTCATTGAACGCGAATTGGGTAATCGTGAAGTTACCGGTTCCCGCCGATTTTCCGGGGCCTGCAAACAAGAGAACCGAAGTCACGCCGCCGAGGAACTCGTCGTAGTCACGCAGATTCAATTGGTAGGTCACCGCACCAGCGGTCAGTTGGATTGAGACCTCAAAGGCACTCGATTCGCCTTGAATCTTCACAAGCAAGGTGCCAGATCCACTGATGGTCAAGACAAGCTTGTTATAGACCGAGAGGTCTTGGGTAATCGCTTTCGACATGTTTGCCCAAGCAAAACCGTTCTTATCATAGGTCACGGAGAGTTGGGTTGCTGTCTGAGAGACGATCGTGTGGACGCCATCCCCAGAATCCGCCCAGCCTTCCATAATCGAAAGGTTTTGTAGACCCGATGTCGTCGTGGTCGTCGTGGTCGTGGTCGTGGTTGTCGTCGTCGTGGTCGTCGTCGTGTCTTCTTTACACGAAGCGAGCGCGAAGGCGAATGCAAGAGCGACCATAAACATTAAAGCCCTTTTAAAACTCATAACATTCTTTCCTCCTTATATCTATTGTTTTTGATTTTATTGTTGGACAATTCTTCTTGCGAATTGTTTCCACCTAAGAGAGTATGGTAAATCCTAATTCTTCAAAACCTTTTTGGACGATTTCATTTTGCATGAAAATGTCCCAAATCAAGGAAGAGCGATAATTCTCAATCATCACCATCTCGATACCTTTGTCAATACCAATCACATCCGTATCGAACCAGCCATCAACTGGAATCACGCGATTCGGTCGAATGATGGAGGTCGATGCGGTTTCGGTGAGACCCAAATTGAAGGAATCCAAATATCCGTATTTGCCTTGTAAGGCTTCCAAAGATTCATAATACGCGAAGGCTTCCATCGCCTTGTCTGGCACGAATGGCAAGCTGCCAATGGCGCCAGAAGGAGCTAAGGTCCCATCGATGTAGATGGTTCCTGCAGCGGCGAGGTTTCCGTAGGCACGATATCCATCAGGACCATCACTGGCCGTGTTTCCCCATCCGCCTCCCACATACGTGAGATAGTTGTTTTTCAGGAACAGGTCTGCATAATCATAAGCTGCGACCGATGCCGCGACGGAATTGTTGAACCAGTTGATGTTCTCTTGGTCAAACGCGGTACGGAAATCAAAGAACGCGTGGGAGTATTGGTACGTAAACAAGGTTCCTGGATACGACGCGTAATAGAAATCACTGGATCCGTAACTCTTGCGTTGCGAACCGGCTTTCATTTTGTCATACGCTTCTTTGCCTACGGCATAATTGTCTGAAGCGGCCGCCAACAGATAAATCATCAATTGTTCCGCGTAAGAATCCCAGTAACCGCCGAATCCACTTTCAGGGGTATACCCCATGTAGAATTGGTTACGAACATCGTTGTAATACCATGTCCATTCGACTTCTTGGTACACTTGTTCGGCGATGGTTTGGATTTCTCCTCCGAAATATTGTCCTGCCGTCAACATCCCGCAAAGCATGATGGCGGTGTCGATGATCGAGACTTCCGAAGAACCATCGCGGTTGGAACTTGCCATCGATACAAAGTGGTAAAAGAATCCATGGGTTCGCTGCATGTTTTCAATCGTATGCATCGTTCCCAAAGCGCGTTCATACGCTTCTTGGTAGCTCAACCAACCGTTTTCAATACCGATGGGAAGTGCCGCGAGACCAAATCCTACCGAAGCAATCGAAGCGGCACCGTAGGTTTTCGTCGCGGTATTATACCGGTCCGAAACCATGCCGTATCCGGCCGAGGTTGGATCGCCATTCACGACTTCCCAGAAAAACTTGAACGAGAGTCGTTCTTCTTCCAACACATAATCTGCCACGGTGATGGGATTGTATACATATCCTGTTTCCGTGGTCGTTGTCGTGTCGGTGGTCGTCGTGGTCGTTGTCGTCGTCGTGGAATCCACATTGCATGCGCTAAGCGCAAATACCAAGAGGGCCAAGACGAAGATTCCTATTGTTTTTTTCATCAATCAAATCTCCTATTCTCCGGTCACACCAGTTCGATCGATTCCTTCGACGAACCATTTCTGCATCACAATATACGTCAATAAAACCGGTAAAATGATTAAAATCGTGGCGCTGTACTTAATCGCTTCATTGACCGCCGCTTGCGCAAGCCCTGAAGTCAATGAGAACTGCGTTTGAAAGTTCAGCAGTTTGAGTTGTAACGTATACAAGTCGCTGCCAAGGTACAGGGAGGAAATATAAGTTTCATTCCAGTACCACACAAACGAAAACAAGAAACTCGTGAGATAGGCTGGTGCCGCAAGCGGCACGCCAATCTTGGCAAAAATCTGATACGCGTTCGCACCGTCAATCTCGGCGGATTCGTCAAGAGCGACGGGTTGAGAGCGGAAAAACTGATAGAAAATCAAGATAAAGATCGCACTGCTCAGTCCTTGCCCGAAGCTTGCCGGGAAAATGATCGACCAAGCGCTTTGCAAGATTCCCAAATTGTTAAAGAGCACAAATCGTGGAATCATATACACTTGGAGCGGCACGAGATAGGTCATCAAGATCAGCGCAAAGAGGATGACTTTGCCGCGCATCTTGAATTTCGCGAGTCCATATCCCGCCATGGATGTGGTCACGGTTTGTAGGATTGCCGGAACGAGGGTCACCGACAAACTAAACAGCAATGTTTTGAAGTAATCGAG
>JAQVKB010000075.1 GCA_028694875.1 Candidatus Izemoplasmatales bacterium | reverse complement strand
TTGTTTTTTCGACCGTGAAACCAAATGGTGAGAAAGTGCCTACTTGATTTTCCGTAGGATTCATCGTGACCACGATCGTATCGAGTCCAACAAAGCGTTCGTAGATCAAAAGAAACTCATTCCCTTTGAAGATTCGGAACGTTCCTTCTTGAAGCAGACGCTCTTGGTTTCTTAAGCCGATGACTCTGCGATAGAATGTCCGCATTTCTTCGTTCCACGTTTGTGGATTCCAGTCAAAGCAACGGCGATTGTCGGGGTCGTTTCCACCTTCCATCCCAATTTCATCGCCATAGTAGACACAAGGCATTCCCGGATACGTAAATTGGAATAAAATCGCGGCTTTAAGCCGTTTCACATCCCCTTTGAGTTCTGTAAATAAGCGGGAAGTGTCGTGGTTGTCGAGTTGGTTCAAGAGACTGTCTCTCGCCCCGTCGGTCACCATCGACCATAAATGGACAAGGTTATCCTTGAAGGTATTCAAGGAGACTTCGTTTCGAACAAAGAAACGGCGTACAATTTCAAACAATTGATAGTTTTGGACGCCGTCAAATTGATCTCCTCGCAGATAATAGTCCGGATTATGGAAAACCTCACCCAAAATGATTTTGTCTTTTCCGTAGGATTTCACGACGTCTCGGAATTGTCGCCAAAACACACTATCCACTTCATCCGCGACATCCAGACGCCATCCATCAATCGGATAATGATCCATCCAATGTCGTACCACGGAAAGCAAATACTTTCTGACTTCTTCGTTTTCGGAATTCAGTTTCGGCATGTGCGGTTCAAAACCAAAGGTTTGATAGTTCTTTTTCTCGACTGAAACCGGAAAACTTTCCAAAATGAACCAGTCTTTGTAAGGACTCTTTTCTTGATTCTTCAAGACATCCTGAAACGCGAAAAACTGATTCGAGCAATGATTGAAGACCGCATCGATCACGACACGAATCCCATGTTCATGACAAGCTTCTACCAATTGGCGGAAGTCTTCTTCGCTCCCCAACAAGGGGTCCGGCTTCATATAGTCGACCGTATCATAGCGATGATTGGTCGGAGACGTGGCAATCGGGGTAAAGTAGATCGCGTTGATGCCAAGGTTTTGCAAATGAGAAAGATGTTGCTGAATCCCCTTGAAATTGCCACCAAATTTATCTCTCCACGTCGGAATCGTTCCCCATGGAACCAAACCCTTTTGTCCATCTTCCACGCGCGCAAAACGGTCCGGAAAGATTTGATAGAATACCGCTTGTTTGACCCATGAAGGCGCTTCATACACATCACAAGATTGAATGCGTGGAATTTCATAGCCGCCGAGACGCCACGGTTCTGTTTCCCGCAAACCATATTCATCATAGAACCAAACTTGATTCCCTTCGCGAATCTGGAACCAATAAACACATCCCAACCGCGAAGGAACAAAGGATGTTTGATAATAGGCAAACAAAGAATCATCCATCACGCGCATCATCGAATGTGTTCTTCGTTCACGCCAATCTTCAAAACGATTGTATTCAATAACCGAGATCTGCAAATCATCGAGACATGACGCGCGAAAGCGGAGCGCGATGATCGAAGATTGTTCAATGGTGGACCACACGCTATTCGCTTGATGAAATAACGCTTCTTTACGCATGGACTTTCTCCTTTTTCGCTTGGCGAATGAGTAAAACGATGCCAAGCATCATCATCAAGAGTGAGAACCACTGGGCGGGAGTGGGATAATCTTGGGTGGCCCCATGAATGAATGTTAAGAATTCGCCGCGGTCATCCCCGCGAATGAATTCAATCAAGAAACGCCAGAGTCCATATCCAATTAAATAGATTGAAAACTCTTTGCCACGAAACAGCTTGACTTTATGGAGTACGACAAAGAAAATGAATAGAAAAATTGCTTCAAAGAGTTGGGTAGGGTACACCGGGACATTTCCAGAAGCGCCACTTGGGAACGACATTCCCAACCAAGAATCGGTTTCAATGCCGTAGCAACATCCCGCCATGGTACAGCCGATTCTTCCCCACGCGTGGGCCAACACCACACCGACAATCACAGTATTGAGAATCTGCGGAAGTTTGGCTTTTTCTTCTTTGTAGCCAAAGCGAACCAACAGCACAAACGCCACCAACCCGCCAATCAACCCGCCAAGGAATGTAATCGAACCAAATGCGAGTTCCCCCTCGTGGATGGTATGTGCGATCCCATCGGAGAGCCAAGATACCAACAACGCGGCCCCCAAACTGATCGCAATGAAGATCAACAAGCGATTGGTTTCTATTCTCGAGAAACCATCGATTTTTTCAAAACGCCACGCGACATAGACCATCATACAGAAGAGTCCAATCGCAATCATTAAATTATACATCGGGACGGAATATCCCAAGACTTCTTCCCAAAGATATGGATACATTCATCAAACCTCCGTGCACTTATTATACCATATTGATATGAAGAAAAAGGAATGAGGTCGTCATTCCTTTTTTGATGCGTTGAATTATCCTTTCGTCGCGCCCGCCACGATTCCTTCGATCAAGTAACGTTGGAAAATCATATAGAGAATCGTAATCGGTCCGGCAACAACAAGCGCGCCGGCCGCAAACGTCGTGTAACTCGACGAACGCGGGTTTGAAATCAAGGAGAACAGACCCACCGCCAACGTCCACTGTTTCGAGACCGACTCGTAATCGGTCGATCCCGCCAGGGTGACATCGAGGAGGTATTTCGGAAGGATATAGTCCATCCACGGAGCCATGAATTGGCCCACCGCGACGAAGGACAAAATCGGAACCGAGAGTGGCAAAATGATTTGGAAGAAGATTTGCGATTTCGACGCACCGTCGAGCATCGCCGATTCATCCAGATCTTTTGGCACCTGCGAGAGGTATCCTTTGATCAACCAGATGTTTCCAGGAATACTACCACCCACATAGAGCACTGTCAACCATGTTGGTTTTCCCAAAAGTCCGAATACTTGGAATAACGTAAACATGGCGATGAGTCCCATGAAGGACGGGAATACTTGGAGAATCAAAATCGTCATCAAACCAGCTTTTTTGCCTTTGAATTTGAAACGAGCGAAGACATAACCTGCACCCGTAATGAACACCACACCGAACACCATGTTTAAGAAGGCGATGATGAAGGTATTCTTATACCAAATCGGGAAGTTCGTATCGACGAACAAATCGACATAGTTGTTCCAGGTGAAGAGGTTCTTGGTCGGCCATAACAGCGTCGGCAACACCGACGTATTCGTCAGCGAAGCGCCAATCAAATAAATGATTGGGAACGCGACCATGGACACCGCGAACGTCAATTGCAGATACGTCAAAAACTTCATTCCAAGTTCTTTGAATCCCAAAATATTGCGAAGTGCGCCGCGAAGAATTTGCTTTTTGCTCTTCAATTGAATCGATTGATAAATTCCATAAAATGGAATCAATCCAACGATTGCACCGCGCACTTTGTTATAACCCTTTTTCTCGTAGATTTCCCCGATGACGGCACTGTGCGTAAACACCAATACCACCACAAAGAAGATGATAATCACACGAGGAATCAAATTCTCTACCCCAAAAATGCTCGCATCCAATGTGCCCAGAATCAAAAAGATTGGGAACACAAAACCAGCGGCGAAGATGGCGGCCCCAAGAATTGTCTTGAGTGCAATCGCGGAAATATCAACACTTCCATGATCTTCGTAAGCGGCCGGAGAAACGAGCGCCCAAACCAGACCCACAATCGGAATTAATCCCGCGAAGAATCCAGCAACTTTGGCGTATTTGTACCCTTTGGCCGTAAAAATCGCGACTGTAAAGGTGATGTGCAAATAAATGAAGAATAACCCTAGAAAGAGGATCAGCATATCGGTTAACATACTCATCAATCCTCCTTAAACGCGCGCATGCGCGAATAGTTCCAGGCGGCCACACTACCAATGATCAAGAAGATCAAGATGGAGAAGACGCTGGCCATGTTATAAACCTTCTTTTCGACCGTCAACGTATACATCCACGAAATCAAGATATCCGTGTCGCCCGCGAAGGCGGTCGCATAGTCTCCTTTGCCATGTCCACCTTGGGTAATAAAGTAGATGACACCGAAGTTGTTGAAGTTTCCAGAGAAGGTCATCACCAGAATCGGTGCCGTGGAATACATGATCAAGGGGAACGTAATAAATCGGAATTGTTGTCCTTTGGTTGCGCCATCGATATCCGCAGCCTCATACAAGGTTTTGTCAATCGATGTCATGATGCTGGTCATGAGAGCCATAAAGTATGGCGCACCCAGCCAAATGTTGATGACGATCAACGCGACTCGAACAAACCAGACATTGTTGGCGTTCGTAAACCATTGAATCGTATCTTGCCCCAAATAGAAGAACTGTTGAATTCCAGTCAATCCATCATAGTTGGTGGAAATAATTCCCCAATCTCGGAAGGTTTGGATGATTCCCGCATTTTCAAGAATGGTATTGACAACACCAGTTTCACTGAAAATAACCGCGAAAGCCATTTGTGAAATCAACGCTGGAACGGCCCACGGAAGAATCAACACGGTACGCCAGAACTTTTTGAATGGAACACGGTCGCTGGCAATCACCAACGCTTGGAACATACCGCCAAAGAAGACGGTAATCGTCGAGAAAATTGCCCAAATGACGGTCCAAGTGAAGACTTTCCAGAAGGTCTCCGCAAACGGAAGTTCCGCCGCGCCACCGAAGGTAAAGATTCTTGTAAAGTTATAGAATCCAACCCAAGTGAACAATCCGGAATCCGAATCGAAGCCGCTGTAACTCGTAAATGCGATTAGGAATCCATAAAGAATTGGCATAATCGAGATAAACGTGATGACAAACAAAGCTGGGAAAATCATGATGTATTCAAACGAGTGTGTAAACATGTCTTTGAACCATTGTCGATCGGAAATATGGACTTTGGTTTTTTCATAGTTTCGGCTCGTTTTGACCGCATCCGTGATGGCCAAGTACCAAGATAAGATAAAGTACGCGAGTAAGAGCGTCGAAATCAAACCTTGAATCAAGAGGTAACTCGACACATGCCCCATCAATGGGGATTCATCCAAAATACCCGAAACGGCAGGATAGGTAATGCCATCTTGGGTAAATGCGACGGATTTGAGCGCATCATGTAACGATTTATACTCATAGGTGACCTTATCGGTCGTACCTAATGTCAGAATCGACCATATTCCTTTGGTAAAGAAACCCGCTTTGTCGTAGAAGAAATTATAATAGGTATTTTCAAACGAAACACGAAGTTCCGGATGAATATCAAAATAAACTTCAATCAAAAAGCGGTTGTAGTTTCCACCATTGTAGGAAGATGTCGAGCCAGAGTATCGAATCGTGATGTAATTGCGCAAATAATACGTAAACGCGGTGCCGTTATACCCATGAACCATTTGATAATCCAATTCTGGGAGATAACGAACGTAAAGTGTATTGTCAGAGGAAATGACCACATTTCCTTTGATTGTCAATAATTTGAGGGAGTTGATGAACACCGTATTGGTATCATCTTGGGCATCGATATAATTCGTTGAATCCGTGATATCGGTATATCGATACGTTTGTGTCAATAAGACACTGGTTGCTTTGTCTGATTTGATGTATACCGTATCGGTCGCGGGATCCAAATAGAGCGCAGATTTGCGTTCATAAGTATTGAAGCCAGTGACATCACGAATCAAATCAGAGGAATCCAGAACATTCAGGTAATACTCGTCACGGGTTTCCCCGTCGCCAGTAATCACCTTGTAATATTCTTTGTGGTCCGCACTTTCATAGATGGTAACGCCAACCACCAATGTACGGAAATCCATCGACGTAATGGCGTCGTCTTCCGTTCCAATCAAGAGATCAGAATCGAGGACCGCACCATCATCAGGTGTTTTTAATCCACTTCCATTCGCCACCAAACTATCGACCAACAAGAAATAACGCGCTGTCGAAACATCCGAAATTTGTGT
>JAQVKB010000074.1 GCA_028694875.1 Candidatus Izemoplasmatales bacterium | reverse complement strand
ACCGTTGGATATCGCAAGGACGATATCTTTCCTTTCACGAAGCAAAGACGCAATCAACGCGATTTGGCTAATCGGAAGCGACAAATGCTCGCGGTCATACCCTTCGCTTTCAAAACTTTCGGTGAGACCCACCATGACCAACACTTGGTCGGCTTTTTTGGCCATCTCCAACGCTTGTGAGATCAATTCCGGTTGAACCACATCTAGCCCCAAGGGATATCCTTCGGCATAGAAAAGTAGATCGCCAAGGATTTCATGGAAGGCGTCAAAGGCACTCACCAATTTGGTAGGACGAATGAGCGAAGAACCATTTCCTTGGTATCTAGGATGCTTGGCAAACGCCCCAATGATCGCAAGGCTTTTTTCCTTCGAGAAGGGCAAAACTCCATCATTCTTCAAAAGCACCGTGGACTCCGCGGCCACCAGTCTTGCGAATTGATGATGTTCTTCTTGATCATAGGGTTTGCATATGGTTTGGGCTTTCGCCCCTTTTTGAATCAACGCAAGAATTCGCGATAAGGCGAGGTCGAGTTCGGATTCTTTGAGACGACCCTCTTTCACCGCCTTGACGAGGCGAGCAGCGCTATTGGGATTGCCTGGCATTTCCAAATCGAGACCCGAGGCAATTCCTTTGGCGCGATCATTGGCGGCACCCCAATCGGTCATGACGAGTCCATCGAAACCCCACTCTTTGCGCAGGATTTCATTCAAAACCTTGTTGTTTTCGCTCATGTACTCGCCGTTGACCTTGTTATAGGAACACATCACTGTCCAAGGTAAAGCTTCTCTAACGGGGATTTCAAAGCTTTTGAGATAGATTTCTCGGAACGTTCTTTCATCGATGATCGCATCGACGACCAATCGGTTGGCTTCTTGATTGTTCGCCACAAAATGCTTAAGCGAGGTTCCAACCCCTTGGGACTGGACGCCTTGGATGAAGGAAGACGCCATTTTTCCTGATAACAGAGGATCTTCGCTGAAGTATTCGAAATTCCGTCCGCATAAAGGACTTCGCTTGATGTTCGCTCCCGGCCCCAAAACAACAGCGACTTGTTCGGCAACGCATTCCTCGCCAATCCGTTTCCCAATGCCCTTCAGCAATTCTTTGTCCCAACTTGACGCCGAAGTGCAAGCGGGTGGAAAACACGTGGCAGGGACGCTATTGCCAAGTCCCAAAGGATCGGAATCATTCGGTTGCTTCCTTAATCCATGAGGTCCATCACATACCATAATCGAAGGTAGTTTTGCTTGTTCGAGTTCAAACAAGTGCCAAAAATCTTTTCCGGTCATCATCTTGGCTTTTTCTTCGAGCGACATTGTTTTCAAAAGGTCTTCAAACATGAGATTCTCCTTCTCGATGCATTCCGCATCCAAGATGCGAACGGGTCTTCTTTTATTGTATCACTTGTGATGTGAGATTTCTATGTTCCAAAGGACATCGCCAAAAAAAACATGCATTCGTCGAAACGAATGCATGTTGGTTTGGATGAAATAATCGCATTATCCGTTGACGAGCTTCTTTCTCAATTTGGTCGAGAAATAGTCGACAATCAGCACCACGATGATGATTCCCCAAAGGGCGGCCGCCGCGTCACGCCAACGTCCGGCGTTCATCGCCGTAATCAGCGTTACACCAATGCCACCAGCACCCACGATTCCAAGAACCGTCGCATTTTTCACGTTGATTTCGAAACGATAAATGACCACGGAAATAATGCTTGCGGTGAGTTGTGGGATAATCCCATTGCGGATTTTTTGAAGCGTCGTCGCCCCCATCGCATCCAGCGCTTGAAGAATGCCAGAATCGATGTCTTCAATGACTTCGATGTACATCTTCGAAATCATGCCAATCGACAAAACGCCAATCGTTAACGCCCCGGTCATGGGACCAGGTCCACTCACCGCGACAAACATCAGCGCAATGAGGAAAAACGGGAAGGAACGAATCATCGTAATGATGGTATTGCCAATGTAGCTAAATTTTCCAACAATATTCTTCGCGGAAAGAAACGCGAATGGAAGCGATAAAACTGCGCCAAGCAGTGTTCCTAAGAACGCGATGCCAAGGGTCTCAAACATCAACACAGGGATGCTATCAACGCGGAGGCTCCAGAGAAGATTCCAAGATGGATTGAACAACGCGCGGAACATGTTCTTCGCGATGTTCATCCCTTCGGAAAAGAGTCCGGGATAGTTGATGGAATCAAAACTCCAAATCGTAAGAAACAAGATAATCGAGACCGACATTAAGTTTCTCAGCGCTTTGCGCGGCCGATCTTGATAAGCCTTTAAGACGAGATCCATCTATGTCAACCTCCTTCTCAAGTATTGAGAGAGGTTTTCCACAATCAATACCACCAGCAACAGCGAGAGCACAATCACGGACACATTGCCGTACTTGAGCAATTCCATTTGGTCATTCATGATGCGACCGATTCCACCGGCATTGACGAAACCAAGAATCGCGGAAGAACGCAAATTGATTTCGAAATTATAAAGAACCACAGAATAGAATCGTCCTAAAATTTGAGGTATAATCGCTGCTCGGAACGCTTGAAGTTTGGTCGCGCCGGTCGCTTCAATCGGGATAAACGCGCCAAGATCCAATGACTCGATGATTTCATACAGCATCTTCGTGATAATCCCGAACGTGAATAGAATCGTCGCGAGAATACCAATGAAAGTTCCATAGTCGAAGATATACGAAAAAATCAACGCGTAGACCAAAGTTGGGAACGTCCGAATGATCGATAAAAAGAATTTAATGATGGAAGGAATCGGGTTTTTGTGTCCCATGATGTTTTGCGATGCCAAGATCGCGAATGGAATCGACAACGCCGCGCCAGCCAAGGTACCCAATATCGAGATTTGAATGGTTTCCACCATCGGACCCAGCACATTCGGTAAATACGACAGATTGAACTGGGTGACCATCTTGATCAGGATATCAAAGAAGTTTGGCAAGTTCCTTAGAAAAAACAAAAATCCGAAATAATTAAAGAAGTTTTGGACGATGGTCATGTAAAAGAACATGAACACGACCAAAATGATGAACGTGTAAAGGAGACTGTAGGACTTGGGACGAATACTCAAAGATCCATCCGCAAGCACCGTCGTACGTTTCTTCTCTCGGAATTCAAGAAACGCCTTCCAACGCTTAGTGATCTTTGAACATAATGTCTTCATCGGTCAAATCTCTCCCGTAGATTTTCTTGAGAATATCTTCCGTCACGTTGTCTGCGACGCCATCAAAAACGACTTCACCTTGGTGAATCCCAATCAAACGGCGTGCATACTTGAGTGCCAAATCGACATGATGCATGTTGACGAGAATCGTGATTTTTTCTTCCTGGTTAATGCGTTCAAAATCTTTCATGATTTGATTCGCCGTAATTGGGTCGAGCGAAGCGACGGGTTCATCGGCCAAAATAATCGTGGGGTCTTGGGCCAAGGTACGTGCCAAGGCGACACGTTGTTGCTGACCTCCAGATAATTGGTCCGCGCGAATATAAGCTTTTTCAAGGATTCCTACTTTGTGAAGGGCTTCCAATGATAAGAGTTTGTCCTCTTTACTATATAAGCCCAAAAAGCTTCGCCACCCTGGCATATCTGGGACTCTTGCGGCAAGAACATTGTTGATGACGGTCGTACGATTGACGAGGTTAAAGGATTGGAATACCATCCCAACATGTCGACGATATTGACGCAACTCTTTGCCAGCTAGTCGATTCACATTAAGCCCATTCACGAGAATGGTACCCTCGGTCGTATCGGTCATTCGATTCACGAGTTTAATGAGTGTTGATTTTCCCGCTCCAGACAAACCAATAATCGCCACGAATTCTCCAGGTTGAATTTCGAGATTCACGTGTTTGAGTGCTTTGACGCCATTCGGATAAGTTTTCGATACATTTTGAAATTGAATCATAGGTCGATATTCTCCTTTGTTAAGAAAAATAGGCTTAATATTTATGCGATATTAAGCCTATTGGTTATTAAAATTCTTGTAGTAAATTATCCGTTGATCAATGCATTCGCAGCGCGAGCGCCATCATAATCAGAGTCATCGGCACGTACATAACCTTCATGGCTGTAAACTTTGAAGATATCTTTGACAACTGCGAAATAATCAGTTGGGTTGGTAAGAGCTGTCGTATCGTTGACAAGGTTAATAAACGCTTGTTCGATCGCAGCTTGAAGATCGTCGTCAACCGTCTTTTTGGAGACCGTGATCGTTTCGTTGTAGATACCGTCAGTGACGAACACAACATCAGTTTCATCCCAAATCGTCAAAGTACGGCCATAACCGCCTTCATCGGTGGAAATCCACTCATCCGCATAGTCTCTTCTGAAGTCCGCATAACCAAACGCGATGTCAACTTGTCCAGAAGCAAGCGCCGCAGCCGCGCCGCCGTAGCCAGAAACCAAAATCACGTTTTCAGCGGGGAGGTCATCAAGAGTATGTCCATAGAGTTCATTGAACAACAAGGAAGGATAAACACGTCCCGCAGAGGAAGTCACAGATTGAACACCAATTTTAACGTCTTGGAGGTCTTCCCATGTGATTTCTCCACCGCCGTTGATGATGTCAGCAAGAGCACGGCCCTTCGCGCTAACACCGGCGATACCGAGGGAACGATAATACATGACTTGATAATCTGGATCGGAAGTTGTCGCTTCGCCGTCATTCCAGTCTTTGGCAACAGCCGAATCTTTCGACAAGCCACCACGGGTTGCGGTGAGGGCGACATCCATGTTGGAGCCATCGGCATAGACGGCATAAGTTCCACCAGGGATAAATCCGATGTCCGCGGTACCAGCGTCTAGCGCGGTGCCAACGGCTTCGTAGGAGGTACCGACATAAACACTGACGGTTTCGAAGTTGTAGCCGAGTTCGGCGAGTTCAGCTTTCAACAAAGCAGGAAGATAGCTGATGCCTTGAACGAGGGTCGCGTTGTCTCTCGATGGAACGAAGAAAACGGACAGATTGGTTTTTTCTTCTTCACCGCAAGCAGCGAGGCTGAAGACCATGGCGAAGAAAACAAAAAGCAGCGTTACTTTCTTGAACATAACAATTCTCCACTCTCCTTATATAATATGTCTCTTTTATATCAATAGAGTATCATACAGGCAAGAGGGTTTTCGGTGTTTCTAGCGCATTCCAAAAGCACATGATAATCATAGGGACAATCCAAAAAAATGGGAATAATTCGTTTCAATCATTTCGATAAGAAATCGGTTTCATGACGAACCGCCAAATCTAGCGAAAGGAACGATTCTGATAATAAAAGAAGCCAGCGGAAGCTGGCGACTCAAATCCAAATTCAATCTGAAGATTTTGATAAATTTCCGTTACCAAAAAAAATGTAAATTGATGGTAAATAGAACCAATGATTCTCTTCTTCGACTTATTCGATGACCTTTTCTAGGAACAGTCGTTGATCAAACCCTCCTCGGGCTTCATGTTTTTCGACGCGTAATCGTTGATACTCTGAGATCGGCATGTTTCGAATCGCGAGGATAGCGTGCATGACTTCTCCCAGATCGACGAGTTCCATGATGTCGCCGCTTTTCAAATATTCATCGAGTTCTTCCTTCATCTTTTTGTTCAATTCTTGAAGGAACTCTTCTTCGGTGAGCGTACGCAAGACGGCTTTCTTCCCATCTTTTTGGATGATTTCTGGGATTTTGTCTCTCACGAGTTTGTTGTAGATTTTTTCCATCCGATATTTCCTCCTTTGGTGTTTGAATGAACAATCGTTCCTTCAGAAGCGTATGATAGTCTTGATTGGCTTTTGTCCAGATGACGAGGAACAAAAGTCCCGAGAACAACATGACGCCAATCCCCGCCCAACTGATGGTGAACGTGTTCCACAAAGCATGGATCGCCGCGAACACGAGATACCACATCATCGGAACGAATTGAGTCAAGTCATCGAAGCGTACATGGCGGAATCGTTTTTGAGACACCACAATGCCGGCGAGCATCGAAGCCCAGAAATGATGGCCGATCCCGAAGATATCAAAGAGACTTCGAAATCCGATGGTCTCCAT
>JAQVKB010000073.1 GCA_028694875.1 Candidatus Izemoplasmatales bacterium | reverse complement strand
CGCTCAAAGACACCGAGTGCAAAGTCTAAATCTTCCAAGGTATGCGCTGCGGAGAGCATCACACGAAGTCGGCCAGTTCCTTTTGGAACGGTTGGAAATACGATCCCTGAAACAAAAACACCTTCTGCAAGAAGCGCTTTGGAAAAAGCCATTGTCTTCGCTTCATCGCCAATAATGACGGGCGTAATTGGTGTTTGAGAATGCCCCGTGTTATATCCGAAAGAAGCTAATTTTGTTTTGAAATATCGGGCATTTTCCCAGAGTTTTTTCGTATATTCTTCGCTTTCTAATAGCATCTTCACACTTTCAATCGCCGCCCCTACCGCGGCAGGAGGCAAAGCGGTAGAAAACAGCAACGGTCTGGCGCGGTGTAACAGCCATTCTTTGACGATTTTTTTGCTGGCAACGTAGCCACCGATGACACCAATCGCTTTGCTTAAGGTGCCAATGATGAAGTCGACTTGTCCATGAAGTCCGTAATGATCGACGGTGCCACGTCCGCTCTTGCCAAGGACACCACTTCCATGGGCATCATCCACATACGTTAAACAATCATATTTTTTTGCAAGACGAACGATTTCAGGAAGATTCGCCAAATCACCATCCATGGAGAATACACCGTCAGTGATGATTAAAACATGTTGATACTTGTCCCGATTCTCTTGTAGAACTCGCTCTAGATCGACCATATCTGAGTGTTTGAATACGGTTTTGTCCGCTTTGGATAGACGGGTTCCATCAATGATTGAGGCATGGTTCAACTGGTCGGAAACAATTAAGTCCCCTGCGTTGGTAATCGCTTGAATTACTCCAATATTGCAGTTGAGACCACTTTGGAAGCACGTGACCGCTTCTTCCTCTTTAAACTTTGCCAATACGGTTTCTAGTTCTTCGAGCAAATCTTGGTTCCCTACGATGGTCCGTACGCTGCCTGTGCCAACGCCATATTTTTCGACAGCGTTGATGGCGGCATGTTTGACACGAGGATGATCCGCAAGTCCCAAATAATTGTTGGAAGACATGTTCACAACCTTTTTTCCATTCAAATCAATGACATTCGTGCATGCCCCAAAATTGACTGGAAGGACACGATAAACGCCATCTTTCTTCAATTGTTCTACTTGATCTACAAGATAATCCAAATTAGCCAATGATCTCATCTCCCGGAATTAATATGATTTTGCCACAATTGCGTTCTCCCATGGTTTTCGCTGCGATTAAAATATCTGAAAGTGGAAACTCATGAGTAATAATTTGGTCGAGATGAAGTTTTCCAGAGTGAATCAACTCTTTGACTTGATACCATGTATCATATATTCTTCGACCTACAACGCCATAGATGCTGACACCTCGGAAAACGATGTCATTTGCAAAATCGAGTTCGATGGGTTTGGAGGGGATTCCTAACATGGAGATTCCGCCGCCTGGCTTCAAATATTTAAAAGCTTGTTCAATCGCTGTCTTATTCCCTGAAAACTCGCCAATCACATCGACGCCCACGCCGTTTGTCGCATTCAGAACGGTTTGGATTACGTCCTCTTCTTTGGGATTGATGACCAAATCTGCCCCGATTCGTTTGGCCAAATTGCGACGATAATCATTGACTTCGATGGCAATGACCTTTTTCGCACCTAGAGCCTTGGCGACATCTACACCCATAAGCCCAATCGGTCCACACCCCAAAATCGCGACATCTTTTCCTCGAACATCAAAATGAGACATGGTGTGGACGGCGTTTCCAAGAGGTTCTTGAACCGAGAGATGGTGCATATTCATGCTCTTGTCATTAATGAAGCAATTCGCTTCGGGAATTTTGACATAACGTGCGAAACATCCATCAGTATCGACTCCGATGATTTTCGTGTTCTTACAGATGTGACCTTCCCCACGTAAGCAGAATTCACATTCACCGCAGATGATATGCGTTTCAGCACTCACGATGTCTCCGAGTTCGACACGAGTCACTGCACTGCCTTTTTTGATAATTTCTCCACTAAATTCATGACCTACTGTGAGTGGAAGTTTGAGACGTTTTTGACTCCACTCATCCCAAGAATAAATATGGTAGTCTGTTCCGCAAAAAGATGCGGTTAATACTTTGATGAGCACTTCATGGGGTTCTAAACTGGTCGAAATCGATTTCTTAACGTAATGAAATCCTTCTTCCGGTTTGTCTTTGACCACGGCCATCATTTCCAAAAAGGGTTGATCGATGTGTTGATTGCTCATTTTTTCTTGAGTCCTCCTCCGCGCAAGCTAAAAACGCTTTCATCCACTTCGATTATAGCACAACGAACTTCTTTCAGCGCGGTTTTTCGATGAAAACAAACGCATTTCCATTTTCATGAAAACAGTCCTTTCATGAACTAAATAGTAAATCATGTGCTTCTCGTTTCTTTTACAAAAAATCCATGATATAATAGTTTTAGGTGATGATATTAAGAAGGATCAATTATTGACAACCATTTCCCTATTTCATCGTTATTCGGGAATCTCAACGGTCGTGTTTCAAGAAAAAAAGATTATTTTTTCTACTTATGAAGCAAAGAAAATCGACGACATTTCGATTCTGTCTTTTTTATCTGATTGGAAACCCTCCACTAATCTTGTCACAATGATTTCTTATAATTCTTTGGAATTATATGGTTTGTTTCAAACAGAAGTTGATTCACAAACGACTTCGATACTGATTGGACCAGTCATATCCGCAAGACCTCTCGTCACAGAGAACTATCGGTACTTCTCCTTTTACTCGATGCATTCCATTTCTACCATCACTGACTTTCTCAATTTGATTCCAAGATTGAATCAGTTTGAGTTTTCGGAATACCTATCTTTGTTCTTTTATACGATTACGAACATCCAACAATCCTCTTCCGACATCGTGGCACAAAAATACGTAATTATTGCATCTGTGGAAGGCGATGATTATCAACAACCAATCATCCTTGATGAGCCACGAGAAAACATCCTGAGAAAAACTTACGATGAGATTGGTCTTTATGCCGATGCCATCCGGAAAGGCGATTTGAAGCAAGTTGAACGCTTGTTTCAGAAGCAAGTGTTGTATCATCAGTTCTATTCCTCACAACCCAAACAAAATTTATACAATTTGATTTCGCTCTCTGCCCTTCTAGGGAAAGTAGCGGTAGATACCGGATTGGATTTTTTGGAAACTGCCTCTGTCGGTTCGACGATGATTTCACTCGCCGAAGGATTAACCACTCCTTCTGATTTTGTAGCGACATTCAAAAAAATGGTACTTGGTTATTGTAACCAAATCGAAAAAGAAATCCATAATGATAAGTACTCAAAATCAATTAAAAAAGCCGTCAATTATATCGATAAACATGTACACGATCCACTGTCGCTCGAAGACATCGCGAAATACGTCAAGTTGAGTCGCCCATATCTCTCTCAACTCTTCAGCAAAGAAATCGGGATTTCTCTTCAAACGTATATTCAAAATCGAAAAATCAAAGAATCCGAAAACTTGATTCGATACACCAAAATGCCGATTGCGGAAATTGCTTCTTCGTTATCGTATTGTTCCCAAAGTTACTTTACCGAAGTCTTTAAAAAACAGATGGGATTAACGCCACTCGAATATCGAAAGAAAACACTCAGCCAATAAAAAAAGGACCCTGGAGTCCTTTTTTTTATAGAAATCGTGAAAGAAATGATTTACGAGCAAGCAAGCTTTCTTGAACAGTACGTGATTTCGTCATGGCATCAAATCCATGCGGTGCGTGCATCACTTCTCGAAGTGTCACGTCATTTCCGAGTGCTTTGCACTTCGAAGCGAAAATCGTCCCATCATCATGAAGTGGATCGAGTTCTGCGACTTCGATAAACATCGGTGGCAATTCATCAAGACGAGGATGGCTTTCAGGGAATGCATAATCATGAAGTTCATCAACTCCATTGCGATAATAGTGTTTGCTGATGAAAGTGAGAAGAGGAGTATTCAACATTGGTGTGTCTTCAAATTTTTGTCTAGAGGGCGTATCCATACGTTCTACGAGTGCTGGATAAATCATCATCAACGCGATGGGCATATTCTTCCCTTGATCTAGAAGCGATAACGCGGTTCCGGCACTCAAATTTCCTCCAGCGCTGTCGCCACCCAGGATCAACCGTTTTGGATTAATTCCAAATTCACTCGCATGATCAACGATGTACGAATAGACATCAACGGCATCATATAGTGCGGTTGGAAATGGCCACTTCGGGGCCAAACGGTAATTCACCATGAAAGCAACACAACCCAATTCTTCCACGATCCCCATCAGCGTACGTTTGTGTAAATGGGTTCCATTCATCATATATCCGCCACCAGGAAAGTAAAGCATCGCCGAATCCGATTTTTTTTGACTCGGCTTCAAAAAATCGACTGGAATTCTGTTACCATCACGGGTACGAATCCACAATCGTTTTTCTACTACTCCATTTTTTGGTTTCTCGAGTCGATAAAGAAATTTCACCAAAAGATTCGAGAGGGCAATCAAAAAGACATTTTGTGGCATCCTCAAATAGGATAAGGATTGAAGTTCAGGGTCAAGCTCATAATGCTTTTTGCTCATATAATGTTCCTCCTAATCTTCTATGAAACGTTGAGAACGCGGATGAGTCTCAAGTTAACAACGATGATTGTTGTATTTATTATACCATAGGAACCCTTCAACGTAACTGAAAAGGATTCGCCATCAGAAGATACTCAAAATCAATTCGGCTTAGAAACAAAAAAAGCATTCGATAAATCAAATCGAATGCTTATTTGGAACATCATGGAGCAAGCGAGGGGAATCGAACCCCCATCATCTGCATGGCAAGCAGATGTTTTACCATTAAACTACACCTGCAACTTTCGTTAGCAATATATATTGTATATGATGATGCTGTATTTTTCAACTATTTTCTACCGAAAGGAGAAAACTTTTTTCGGCATTGTGCGATTTGAATGTGCGACTTCATGATACAATCGTATTCAAGGAGGTGATGAGTTTTGTTGGAAAAGCGAATTCAACACCTGATCCATAAGGATCAGTCCCATCATGGGGTATATATTCTCTATTGGATGCAACAAAGTCAACGAGTTGAATACAATCATGCGTTAATCCATGCCATTCACTTGGCCAACGAACGAAACCTTCCTCTGTATGTCTATTTTGGACTGACATCTCAATATCCAGGGGCAAATCAACGACATTATGCCTTTATGCTGGAAGGACTGAAGGAAACTTTTTCTTCCCTTCAAAAACTAGGAATTTCCGTCGTATTCCAGCAGTCCGAACCGGATGTTGGAATTCTTTCGTGGATTGAAAATGCCGATGCCATTGTGTTTGACCTCGGCTATTTACGAATTCAACGTTTGTGGCGAAAACATGTTTATCAAGCGATATTGGAAAAACCAGCACATCCTGATTTGTATTCCGTGGAAAGTGATGTGGTGGTTCCAGTTCGAATAGCATCCGAGAAACTCGAGTATGGAGCCTATACGTTACGACCCAAAATCAATAGACTTCGAGATGAGTTTCTTCAAGAAGCTTCCTTACCTTCACTCAAAGTTTCGACTTCTTCTTCCCAAATTGATGGGTCCGCGATGGAATGTCCGAACTCCCTCAATCATACCGTATTAAAAAGTCGCTTTTATCAAGGCGGATATATCTCGGCGAAGAAGCACCTCGCCGTTTTCATGAAGAATTTCGCACATTATAAAGACTCCTCAGACCCCTCTGTAGATATCACCAGCCATTTGTCGATGTATCTTCATTTCGGTCAAATCTCTCCGGTTGAAATCGCGTTGTCCATCCGAAACCTCGATGCGGACGAACAACTGAAAGAAGCATTTCTGGAACAACTCATCGTTCGTCGAGAACTTGCCATGAATTTCGTCTTTTACAATGAAAACTATGATCAATTTGATTTCATCACGGAGCCATGGGCATATCGTACCATGCAAGCACATCAATCCGATCCTCGAGAATATGTGTACACTCAAAACGACTACCTATCTTTTTCGACGCATGATCCTTATTTCAATGCGGCAATGAAAGAAATGGTGTTCACGGGATACATGCATAA
>JAQVKB010000072.1 GCA_028694875.1 Candidatus Izemoplasmatales bacterium | reverse complement strand
ATCTATCCAGCTTGAACAACATCAAAACGTTGGATTCTTTACCTTGAACCAACAGTGAGTCGGAAAAACAATGGGTGTAATCGATAACTTCTGACATTGATGCCTCCTAAAAATGAAAAAGAGGCTCGGCCTCCCTTTGGAGGGTGAGCCCCAAAGGGTTAAAAAATTACGCAGCCACTTTGTGACGAGCAAAGAGTTGGCGAACTTCAGCTTTTGCATCAGCCAATGCACATTGCTTTAGATCAATGTAGTCGTCGGCCTTGGTTGAGTTGTCCGTCATGAAAAGATAGCCTGGTGATTGGGCAAGTGTTCGATGGCTATGACGATCAAGAATACGAACACTCAATTCCCCATAACGCAGTTTGCCTTTGATCAAACTTATGTATAGACCAAGCGCCAGATCATCGTCTAACTCACTGACGAATTCATACGATGAATCGCACCAACCTTCCACGACCTGGACAATGAAGTTTGGCGTGCAACGCTCCCAAACAGTGGATTGCTCAGATACGCCAGCAAGAATAATGTCCTGGGCATCGTCGAGCAAAGAATGGCACAGCTGATCGTGCCAGTCTTCAAGCCACTCGTGAAATGCTTTCCAATGAGTTTGCCATACCCGGTTTTTTTCCCAGGGTATCGTGTCGTTGTACGTGGCAATCATTGGTTGGAAGTAACGATCAAATAAGTCCTCAAAGTCATCTGACGTATCAACATAGATGGATGTGATAGCGGATGGGCTAAGCGGCGATATTTTGAAATCGTGATTTCCAAAGTCCTCAAGAACTTTTAGCATCTCGTGTAGTTCATCAGGACAAAGTTGATGCACTTCACTTTCAGGGCCGACATCAATCCCATGCATTTTCATCATGAGCTTGCGAATCGTACCCATTCGTAATCGGCCAGTGAACAAGACATAATCGCTTTGGCAAAAGCCAACGCTCCAGCTTATGTTCAGTTCACTTGGATCAAATCCAAGGCTGGCCAATTTCAATTCAAAAAATCGTTTCAACATAATTGCGCTCCAGAAAGGTGGGCGCAATTACCCATAAGGGCAACTGCGCCCTATAGGGGTTAAGGTTTCATGAATTTTGCAAAAACACCGGGTTTAACTTTATTGATTTTTTCTTTGGCTGCTGTAGCGGCCTCAGTAAAGTATCCGTACTGCCGGTTGGGTAGACGTGCTTGATAGATCTCAAGCGCTTCAGCAATGACCTCAACATCATCAATGCTAAGAACGACCGTACCTGGTTCGTTCTTGATGTACCCAAAGCGTTTCAGAAGTTTAGTGAACATGTTTGCTCCTACAGGATGAAGGGGCAAACGACCCATAGGGGCGAATGCCCCAATTAGGGATTGGCTGCGAAAGACATCAAGCCACCGTATGGATGTGATGGTTGATGTAAACGCAAAAAGACCGATTAACGGCCAAAGAATTGACGCGTGCAGATGCGTCGAAAAGAAAGCTGCCCGGTGGAACCTGGCAGATTACAAACCCCCGGCACGCCAAGGGTGTGTAGATAAAAAATGATAAATGCTAAATGTTTTGACAGGCCAGCTACCTGTTCGCGTTGCAAGCCAATGGCTGCAACAAAAAACCTTTCGGAAGCACAATCTTACTATTGAAATCGTACTTTTGGAAGGTATCTTAAACGCAAATTTATGCAAACCTGCTTCCAGCGAACCCGCCGCGGCCAAAGGCCTGGATGGGTTCGCTGGGCAAGGGTCGTTCCTTGAAAACGGGTGATTCAGGGAACGTTCAAGAGGTTATTCAAACTCGAATACGTTAATGATTTCGCAACATGGATAAGCGTTTTCGGCCTGCTCAGTTGCGTGGTCATCATCTTCTGCCCAGCAGTCAAAGACCCAAAAGTGCTTGTCACCAGGCTCTTCCCTGTAAGTTACACGAAAAGGAAGGAGGTTGCTCGTTTCAAGTGCGGTCATGTATAAACTCCATGCGTAAAAATGTACCTTATGCCGTTCGGGCATCGGCAAGTTGATAGGTTGAAAATTGATTTTGAAACGCTACAGTTGACCGGTTTCAGCAAGCGACAATGTTCGATTGCCCCCCACAATAACGTGATCAAGCATTCTTACGTCAATGAGGTTTAGAGCCTCTTTCAATATCTTAGTTAGCTCTAAATCCTGTCTACTGGGCTCACAGGAACCGCTGGGATGGTTGTGAGCAATGATGACAGCAGATGCATTCCTCTTGAGTGCCTCCTTAACAAGTTCTCGCGGATAAACTGCCGCTTGAGAAATTGTTCCTCGGAAAAGCTCCTGGTAATCAATGAGCCTGTGCTGTGAATCCGTATAAATCACAGCGAACACCTCATGATCCAGTGCTCCAAGCTTGTCTTTCAAGAAGTCCTTGACTAAGTTTGGATGATTGAAGGTTTTGCCGCGAAGCATTTTCTTTTCAACAACCATTCTGGCAGCAGAAATTATGCTGTCGTCAGAGGCAGGCACGTAGTTCCCTTGGGTGTCCCGTACATGAAGAACGATATCTGAGCGTGTATCGAAAAGGCTAAGTTGATTAGTTTGATTCATGATAACTCCGTAGAAAATACGGGGTTATTCCCATTACGGGAGTAACCCCGCATGGGTTGAGGTAAATAACAAGGCTACCAGCTTCGTACTGCTACCTTAAATGCAACATCATCCGACACACCCAATTGTTCGATGAGCCAGGTTTGATGGTAAATAGCAAGTGTTTTGGCTTTTTGGGCCATGCGTGTGATGGTGTCTGATTCTTCAGAATCAATTTGGTCATCCAGATTATTGACTGATTCCCACGATTGACTTTCAAGACCTAGACCATCCAGCATGCGCTGTGTTGATACTACGATCACGAACTTATCGCCTCGAACCTCAGGGCGAATCATGGTGATGTAATGCTCACTCAGCACCCGATTAAATTCAAATTGAACAAAAAGTTCATCATCTTCGAGATATGCTTCGTGATTGTAAGTTGGTAAGTGTTTAAGTGCATTGGTATTGCGCATGATGCTTTCAAGAGTTTTTATCAACTCATGGGCATCTTCGTTGGTTTTGCACTTTTTTGCTTTTGACAAAAGGGTTTTTACTTTCATTTCGGCTCCTAGAGATATAAAGGTGGGAGCCCTCCCCGTTAGGGGAAGACCCCCTCAGGGTTAATTGCGGAATACTATTTTATTCAGTTGTGTATGACTGACTTAGGAAAAAACAAGTCCCTTGCTGTCTCGTCCAATTGAAAGATTTTCTGCAAATCTACGCTCTTCAGAGAGTGTTTGAAAAAGCTCATCATTGCTGCAACAAAACGAGTACCACGTTTTGCCGTTATCCATGATGCGTCGAGAACAAAGAACACCGTGCGTGTTGACGGTGTATAACTTGCCATTGACTTGAAAATCAACAGCGCGTTTACGACGTTTTTCAATGAATCCCTGAAAGAGTTGATTGTTCTCATCAAAAATCGCTTTGCTATCAGCAAGCCTTAACGTTATTGACGAGTAACTCATAATGCCTCCTGTGGAACATCAACTTCGTTTCCAAGTTTTGAGGCAACAAAACTCTTGCATGCCGCAACGAGCGGTGTGTCTCCGGTATAGTCGCCGTACTCTTGGGTTGGTCGATAAGCCACCCAACTGACAACACAACCATTAAATCTAACAGGATCAAGAGCGATGCCCATGTGATGAACAATTTCGCCTCCTTGTGACCAATTGGTTGAAGGGGAGTATGCAACATCCTCTGGATCGCCAGTATCTACATAATCAAATGTATTAAAAGCGCGATCCTCATTCGACCAGTCTGGATTGGTTATCAAAGATACGGCCCAGTCCAAAGCATAGCCGGATAAATCATTAGTATTGATTTTCATAATAAACTCCGAGGTAGGATAAAAAATAAAAGATAAATGCTAAATGTTTAGACAGGCCAGCTACCTGCATAATGTTGAGCAATGCCCAACAGAAACTGAATAACACTCTCGAACTGATTCTTGCGAAAGGATTAGTTCGGGAATGTACGAAGGCCGTTAGGCCTTCGTACATCAGTTTGAATCAATGAACAGACCGTTTGATAGTGGCCAAGATGGCATCCCTCAAACGCTCATGGTCATACCCAAGGGCGCGACAGCACACTGCAAATGAAAATGGAAGAATGTCATCTGACATTACCCAGTCCCACGCCTCTTGTGACATCTCATCCGAAGATCGAGAACGACCATCAAGCAACTGTTCAAGTGTGGCTTGAAGAACGCCGTCCATTAAGAGCAGGATGTCGTTATCAGTCCATATTTCAAATTCAGCCGAAAGCGGCTGTATTGTGCGAACACTAAAGAGTTGGAGCTGCATGGTCATCCCCTTCCGTTACGGCCGCTGTTAGCGGTTTGCGTAATAGATTTGTCGCCTGTCGTGCGATGGTTTTGATTATCAGCACTCTGTTTGACGTTTTGGATGTATCGCCCTGTCAAGATCATGCCAAGAAGCCATGTAACAAAACCAAGCAGTGCAATAACCATTGCATTTGTCATGATTTGATTGTTTTCATTGGATGAAAATGCTTGCGCAATAATTCCAATAACACCAGCAAGGATAAGGGTTCGTCCCATTGTCCGAAGCTCATCTGCTGTTTTGGTGCTTTGTGCAGCCTGACGCTCAGCTGTGTTTGCTTTGCGATAAAACGATTGGCGATCATGGACGAGTCCAAATTGCCGCTTGATTTGCTCAAAGGTTTTCATGGTTGGACCTCAATTAAAAAATAAGAGGCAACCCCCTGAGGGTATTGCCCCTCAGGGTTAAACGCTCAAGTTTGAGCGCCGATAAAAATTTAAATACTAAGCAGCTAGAGCATACACACCCGCTTCAATCCGAGTGAAATACCTGTTGTCTTGCAACACCTGCCTGATCTTGGCTTGCCAATTTTTGTTTTCACGCTGATCGGCGTATGGCTCCATAGAACGGTAAATAGCATCAAGTGCCATTGTTCTACCTTGCAGGACACGTCGTACTGCGGATCGCCATGTTGTCGAAACGAGATTGTGAGCGCGTCTCTGGGCGATTGAAATAAAGTGAAGCGAAACATCTTTTGTGTCGCGGCGAAACACCAGAAGTTTTTCGTGCCCAATACGAACCAAGGGATTTTGGTACTGGCGATTATCGCTGACACAGTTGTGCTGAATCTTTATGATTTCGTCTACGAGCCTTCCTGGAGCAACTCGCTCAACAAGGCTTGAAAGGTTGTAATACTCACCTTTTCGACGAAGATTGCCCATCAGAATCCCATAATGCCCCTTATGCTCGCAGGCATCATGAATATTCATTATGGCCAGCTCTAGGGCTTCTGTGAATTCAGCTATTGACAGCCGACTCATATCCCATTTGTTTGGCTCGCCCCATTGCTTACCTGAATATTCGATCATGTTTGCGTATGGTGGATGCCACCAGACAAGGTGGGCATCTTCTTGCAAAAATTCTCGAAAATCATCACGCAATAGGTTGAAGCCTTGGTGCAAGTCGGTACCCTTAAAGCGCACTCCTAGTTCTTGTGCGACTTCAGTGCTTGTGCCCCCCCCGATCCTTGGATCGGCAACAAGACCGTCTGGGTTATTCATGTACGTTTCGATGAAATCTTTAATGATGTATCCAGTGCAGTTGCCGCGGTAACTACTTTTTCCGTAAGGCCCGCGATCTGGATATGAAGCAATTGAGTTTGAAAACATGATGACTCCGATAAGTTGCGGAGCCATCTCCCCTGAAGCGGGGGTAATAGCCCCGCTTTGGGTTAGTAAGAATTGCTTGATGCAATTATTGATGCGTATTCATTTGTGTAGAACGCGGCATCATTACCAATTGACAGAGGTAAGTTGTAAGTGGTTGCATCAAATCGAGTAGCTAAATCGAACGTTGTCCACCCAAAATCATTCGACCAAAATGCAGCATTATCGTCGCTAGATTTTGCTTCGCTAGGTGAGTAAATGACCCAGTTCGAAAAAACGTCACCCTTTGAGTACGTATCGTTTGCGATACTGTCCTCAAGACTCGGATTTATCTTTTCAGCAGACTGTACGGACCAATCCACCAGGGTCGAGTCTTTCTTTTGGACTTCAGATAACCAAGTCCCAAGTGATTGAATAAGA
>JAQVKB010000071.1 GCA_028694875.1 Candidatus Izemoplasmatales bacterium | reverse complement strand
GGGGCGTTTCACAATGTTCCACAACCCAATCATACAATGGACGATGGTCGACATATTCCAACGAGCAAAGCGAGTGCGTCACTCCTTCCATGGCGTCTTGGAGTGGATGCGCAAAATCATACATGGGGTAAATGCACCATTTGTCACCCGTGTTATGATGACGAATATGGATGATTCGGTATAAAACAGGGTCTCTCATGTTGATGTTGGGACTCGACATGTCAATTTTCGCTCGAAGTGTTTTTTCTCCGTCTTTGTATTTTCCTTGACGCATCTCTTGAAAGAGTCTCAAGTTTTCTTCGACAGAACGGTTACGATAAGGAGAATCTTTTCCGGGTTCGGTTAAGGTTCCTCTCGTCGAAGAAACTTCTTCTGCATTGAGATCACATACGAAAGCAAGACCTTTTTTGATTAAAAGGATGGCTTTTTCGTAGGAATCCTCGAAATAATCGCTTCCAAACAAGATTTGTTTGGGATTGTATCCCAACCAAAGGATGTCTTGCTTGATGGCTTCGACAAACGAGGAATCTTCCTTCACAGGGTTTGTATCATCAAAACGAAGATTGGTATATCCACCAAATTGACGCGCCAACTCAAAATTCGTCACAATCGCACGGGCGTGACCGATATGGAGATAGGCATTGGGTTCTGGAGGAAATCGCGTTATGATGGATGACACTCGCCCGGCGGCAAGATCCTCTTCCATGATGGTTTTGATAAAATTGCTTTCAATTTCCATGGTTTCACGCTCCTAAAGTGAGATCCAGGCGAGACGATCCATTCAGATACATATCGCTGGCTTGATGGGTTTTGAGGTATTGGAATGTACCTGCCACCGCAATCATGGCGGCGTTGTCGGTACAATATTTGATGTGTGGGAAATAAACGGGGACATGCGTGATTGTCTTGGACATTTTTTCACGCAATCCTTTGTTGGCGGCGACACCGCCCGCCACGATGACTTGTTTGACATCGTATTGCTTGGAAGCTTCCAGTGTTTTCTTCACGAGGACATCGGTAATCGCGTCTTGAAAACTCGCGCAGAAATCATCAACGATAATCTCTTCATGGCGCTGAACCATGTTGTGGTGAAGATTGATGACATGGGATTTCAACCCTGAGAAGCTAAAATTGAAATCTTTGGAGTCAATCATCGGTCTTGGAAAATCCAACACCGGTTTACCTTCTTTGGCGCGCTTGTCGACTTGAGGTCCACCCGGGTATGGCAAACCCAAGACGCGGGCGATTTTGTCATACGCTTCGCCAACGGCGTCATCTTGAGTTTCTCCGAGTTTTTCAAATTCATAATGGTCGTTCATCAAGACAAGTTCTGTATGCCCGCCCGACACGACCAACGCCAACAAGGGAAATTCCATATCGTGTTCAATGTTGTTCGCGTAGATGTGTCCTGCAATGTGATGGACACCCACCAAGGGGATACCATAATTCATCGCCACTACTTTGGCCGCATTCACACCGATTAACAAGGATCCAATCAACCCAGGTCCTTCGGTCACCGCAATCAAGTCGATGTCTTGATACTGAACTTGAGCTTGTTTCATGGCTTGGTCAAAGACATAGGTAATTCCTTTGACGTGTTCACGGCTTGCGATTTCGGGAACCACACCGCCATAGGCTTGGTGAATATCGATTTGAGAGAGAACGACATTGGACAAAACGGTTTTTCCGTCTCGAACCACACTGACGCTGGTCTCATCACAACTCGACTCCACGCCGAGAGTTAACATAGTCATCACTTCACATTCTTTTATACATGAGATACGCATCTTCGCCATTTTCATAATAACCATGGCGAATCGCGACAGGTTCAAATCCAAAGGATTGATACATCGAAATCGCTTTGAGGTTCGAAGGACGAACTTCCAGCGTAATTTCATTCACTTCATAGGATTTCACAAGTTGCATCATAAAGTTCATCAGTTGTTTACCAAACCCCTGACGACGATACTCTGGTAATACATACACATTGAGGATTTGCGCGGTGGGAGTATCAATCCACATCGAAATCATACCGAGAAAGGCTTTGGTATCTTCATCTTCGAGAAGATAATAGTGCGCAAACGGATTCTCTTCCAACTCGCTCGTAAGTGTTTCTTCGCCCAGGGAGTGGCCTAATATTTCGCGATCATGTTTGACGACTTCGGGGATATCCGAAAATCGCATATCACGTAAGGACGGTTTCATTGGGCCCTCAAATGACGTTCCGCTTCAGTGATTTGTAGGTATTCCGGAACAAGTTCATGGACATTTTCAACAACCTCAGTCAATCCACTTCGCAATACTTTGAGAATATCGGGTTTTCCAACTTTCACAATATCGATAGGAGATTTCAGTTGAGATAGATAGTGTTCCACATTTTCGAGTACATCCGGTTGGATGCGCTGGAGTAAATGGTTTTGTTGATGAAATGTTGCGAGAAAAGCGTTGCCTCGACGAGCGTCCAAAAATGGAACAATCCTCTCTGCTTGGGACGAAGAAGCGAGGAGCGCAAGGCTAGAAACTTTGGATACTTGACAGGAATTGAGATATCCAATCATCTTCGCAATCGAAACACCGATGCGAACCCCTGTGTAAGACCCGGGTCCAACGCCAACGATGACTTCATCCAAATCTTGAAGTTTCAACCCTTCTGCTTGTAACAGTTCTTCCATCAGCGGCATGATACGTACGGAATGATCTTGATTGCCAATGACCCATACATTTCCTTTTTCTTGATCATCGATGATGACAGAGAGATACAGATGATCCGTCGCCGTATCAATCGCTAAGCGTTTGAACGATGGTTTCATAGGGACCTTCTCCTTTCACGTGAATGGTACGAACTTGATCGTTTTGCCCCAAAATCTCAATTTCTAAAATGTGTTCTGGTAACATTTCCGAAATATAGGGGAACCATTCAATCACACTCACTCCTTGACCATAGATAAAGTCATCGAGTTCATAATCGTAGCCGATTCCTTCCAATCGATACACATCCATATGATAGAGCGGAAGCAATCCGCGATAATCTTTGAGGATGGTAAAGGTAGGGGAGTTGACGGTCTCTTGGATACCAAGATGACGCGCAAGATATTTTGTTAAGGTCGTTTTTCCGCTTCCAAGTTCGCCTTTTAAGCCAATGATCGCGCCGGGAAATAAGTGTGCCGCGATTTGTTTTGCGAATCGATCCATCTCGGAAAGCGAACGCACGGTTAGTGTCTTTTGCATGGTTTTCACCTATTCATGTGTTCTCTTTCAAATTATAACATAATTTGTGTTTGTCTCACTCATATTTCAGCCAAAACAAGACCAAACCGCGCTAGTTTTCAAAGGAGAAGGGCTGTCAAATGCATTTTATGATATAATGGAATGCAAGGAGAATGGTCCGCGAGGAAGCGAACGACCATTATGCGTATCCGAACATGTTTCTGATTGTCCATAATCCTCTTTCTAACAACAAAAAATCGAAAAAGACAACGAACAAATGGGTCCGTTTCTTCAAATTTCATAAGGTCCCATTTACCGTACGTTCCACCCTTAAAATCAACGATTTGAATCAATATTTGGAGGATCATCCCAACATTACCGATATCTTATATCTCGGCGGTGATGGTTCCATCAACTACTTGATTAACAACGTCAACCTTTCCAAAATCAAAGCCAAGATTCACTTGGCAAAAAGTGGGTCTGGAAATGACTTTTTGCGTACTTTGAAGCAAAAAGGTCCTTCTGTGATTCAAGTTGGAAAAGCGGTCACGGACGGCGGAACGGCGTCCTTTATCAATGGCTGTGGCGTTGGTTTTGACGCCCTCGTTGGCCACTATGTCAACAACGACAAAAAGAAAAGCAAAATCTCGTATTTTAAGAACGTCTTCAAAGCGATATCGCATTATGAACGGAGTGAATTAACCGTTCAAGTCGATGGCGTCGAAAAGACTTTCCACAACACGTATTTCATCGCGATTCAAAACGGAAAATACTTTGGTGGCGGAATGAAAATTGCGCCTAAAGGTGACCCGTCCAAAGAAACCTTCCAAGTGGTGGTTGCCCACTCCTTGACGGCGGCTATTTTGATTGGTTTATTCCCCACGATTTATGTCGGACTTCATACGAAAATCAAAAGCAAGATTGCTTGTATGGAAGGAAAAGTCATTAAAGTCACCTTCCCTAGCCCAAGATATTTCCAAGCGGATGGTGAAGTCTTGGAAAACGTCTCGACGATGACGGTCTCCAAGTCCGTTGCCCATGAATTTGATCCTTTCCATAAACGCCGTTTCTTGATAGAATTCAAAGCAAAAAAAGCATAATCTTCGATCCAAAAACAAAGAAATCGACAAATCCGTCGATTTCTTTTTGTTTCAATTTCGAATTCATGCTTTCCAATTCAAGAAAACTGTGTTACGATATCAAGGAACATTTTTGGAAGAGGTCGCTTATGAAAGCAAAAAACGAAAACGTTGTCCACATGATCAAGTTCTTCTTGCTCTCGGTGTCCGCCGGAATCATCCAGGCTGTTTCATTTACGTTGTTATTTGAGATTGGACATTTGATTTATTTGCCAGCGTATCTCATCGCGTTAACATTGTCGGTCTTGTGGAACTTCACTCTCAACCGGAAATTCACGTTCAAATCCGCAGCCAATATCCCGCTTGCGATGACCAAGGTCGCGCTCTATTATGCGGTATTTACACCAGCATCCACTTGGTGGGGCGACGCGCTAACGAATGCGAATTGGAACGAGTATTTGGTTTTGTTTCTCACGATGGTAACCAATTTGATTACCGAGTTTCTCTTCACAAAATATGTGGTTTACCGCAATCAAATCAATACTGCCGTCAAAAAACAACCCGAAGTCGAATAACCGACTCCGGGTTTTTTCATGAATTAAGCTGTTTCAGAGACCTTGATTTGATAGGAGAGAGCAATCATATCCGTCGTGGACAATACGTCATCATAACTTTCATTCACACGGACAGAGTAAGCGCTAAATACCCCATCGACATCCATCAGATAAACAATCCATTGTTCGGTGATTTCGTTGTTGGAAATTTCATATTCCGCGCGAATCATCGTTTGGTTTCCATGGGTCGTTGTCAAGGTTTCGGTGCAAAGAAGTTCGATAGTACCCGGCAAAGACTGACCCATGCTATACCACAAAATGCGATGCCCATCGGTTTGGCAATCCGTGAGCCATTGAGGAAGGCTCTCCAAAGAAGTGGGGAGAGTGACATCCACATACAGCGCTTGAAGATTGGTACGAATGTAATAAGAATACATTTGGTACGTGTAGGTCATCCAAGGCCATGGGTGTGTCAAAATCTCACCAGTTAATCCAAAATCTTGCCAACCATTGTATTCCATTCCGTTATCATCCACATCGAGATAACGAACGGGATTGATGGAGGAATAATTCGGAAAAGACAGCGATGCATAATCGTATTGATCCACTCCTGTGGAAATCGTCGTCTTCTCCGTACAAGCTAGTAAAGTGATGGCTTGCAACATCACCAGCATCCAAAATCCAATTCTTTTCATCATGAATACACCTTCATTCCAAGTTATCTCTATTATATCACTTTCAAAGGCACAAACATCCCAAGAATTGGCCATCCATATTATAAGGGGCATCTTTCCAGAAAAAAAGACGCTGATTCCACGAATCAACATCTTTTCCTAATATCGATTATAATTTGGCTTCGAGTTGTTTTCTCAACTCTTCATAGCCCGGTTTCCCAAGCAACGCAAACATGTTCTTCTTGTACGCTTCAACACCTGGTTGGTTAAAGGGATTGACCCCAAGCACATAACCACTGATGCCACAAGCAAGTTCAAAGAAGTAGACCAAGTAACCGAAGGTATACGCATCAATGCGATCGACTTCAAGTATGACATTCGGAACGCCGCCTTCTTCATGCGCAAGCAAAGTCCCTTGGAATGCTTTCTTGTTCACATAATCGACAGTTTCGCCAGCCAAGTAATTGAGCCCGTCCAAATCGCCCTTCATCGTTTCGATCACCAATTGTTTTTCGGGATTCACGACGTTGAGTACCGTTTCAAACATGTTGCGGCGACCTTCTTGGATGTATTGACCCAGAGAATGGAGATCGGTTGTGAACGAAGCACTCGCCACAAACAAGCCTTCATG
>JAQVKB010000070.1 GCA_028694875.1 Candidatus Izemoplasmatales bacterium | reverse complement strand
GATCTCCACCGCAGAAGGTGAAATCGCGATTGATGAATGGGTTGTCGATCAAATGCTCGATAACAACATGTATGGGTCCCTTGGCGCATCCGAATACAAGGACTTTCTTGGCATGACGGTTGCCGATAATATGGGTTCGAATTACACCGTTGTTGGAATCATCCAAACGGAATCGCCAATCTTCATATTACCTGTGGGAGTTCCCTATTACGGCGATTCGAACGGCATGTACATGAGCTTTATGCCTAAAAACGATTTGTTAGAATACGAAATCCTTTACGGTCATGATTTGCAATCGTCCGGTGAGGTCCTCCTCAGTGAATTTGATTGGATCGTTCAAGAAGCAGAGAATCCTGCTGATGTGATTGGACAAGATTACCCCTATGATACGAATTACACAATCGCTGGAATTTATCGATCGGAATCCATGTACGTAGCCATTGTTTCCTTGGAAGATTATCGTGACGCCGTGTTGAGTCAACGAATTGAATACGCGAAAACCGATTGGGCGATTTGGGAAGGGTATTCGACCACACTTTTGTTTTATACCAATGATATGGATCAAGCGATTCAACATTTGACAGATCTCGGATATACCGCAACCGATGTCTATACGTCCAGCAAAGAAACCTATATGGCGAACCGATTTGATCAATATGCCGGTCAACTTCGCTTCATCTTTATCTCGTTGGCAGGGATTGGTGTCTATGTCTTCTTGATGATGCGTTCTTCAATGTTGAGTCGAATCAAGGAAATTGGCATTTACCGCGCGATTGGGGCAACAAAGAGAGACATCTATAAAATCTTCTTATCCGAAATTATCGCGTTTACCACCGTCGGCTCGATGATTGGATATGTGCTCGTTTCCGCGACAGTTTGGCAAGTACAGCATCAGCTTTTATCCTGGGGACTCGCCGCCGCCGACCTCTATTTCCCGCTTCCTTATTTCCTTGGTGGCGCCGCGATTATTTTCCTCGTGAACATCCTTTTTGGTCTCTTGCCAATCTTCAATCTTTTGAGAAAAACGCCATCCGAGATTTTGGCGAAGTACGATATCTAAACGAACCCTGTTTTCAAGAAAAAAACCTTGACAAACGGAAAAGCGTTATTATATAATATCTCAGCGTGCGTATGCTCGCCGCATGCGTGGGAGGACGAAAACGTCCTATGACCACATCACGAAACCAAGGAGGTGTCTTTCGTGGCTAAAGAAGTAAAGACCGTCGTAAAACTCCAGATCCCGGGTGGCAAAGCGACTCCCGCTCCGCCAATTGGTCCGGCTCTTGGACAAGCAGGTGTCAACATCCAACAATTCTGCGTGCAATTTAACGACAAGACCAAAGAACAAGCAGGAAGTGTGATTCCAGTTGTGATCACGGTTTATGATGACCGTTCCTTCACATTCATCACCAAAACCCCGCCCAACAGCGATCTTCTCAAAAAAGCTTGCAAGATTCAAAAGGGTGCCGCCAACTCCAAGAAGGAGACTGTTGCGACCATCACCAAAGCGCAGTTGCTCGAACTCGCCGCAATCAAAATGCCTGATTTGAACGCGAACGATGTCGAAGCCGCCGCAAGAATTCTGGCTGGTTCCGCTCGAAACATGGGAATTGTCGTCGTCGACTAATCCCGGGTTCGTTCTCGTTTTGAACGACTATCGTATGGGAGGAAATTCCGCTATTACCAGACATAGGAGGAAATCACAAACAAATGGCTAAAAAAGGAAAGAAATATACAGAAGCGCTTGCCAAAGTGCAACGCGACAAAAAATATCCGCTTCTCGAAGGTGTTGAACTCGTCAAGTCGATTGCGTTTGAAAAATTCGACGCTACCGTTGAACTCGCCCTCAACTTGAACCTCGACCCCAGAAAAGCAGAACAAAATCTCCGCGGCGCGCTCGTCTTGCCGCATGGAACCGGTAAAGAAAAAAGAGTCCTCGTCTTCGCCAAGGGTGACAAAGCCCGTGAAGCGACGGAAGCTGGTGCCGATTTCGTAGGCGATGACGATATGATCGCCAAAATCCAAGGCGGATGGTTCGACTTCGATGTCGTCATCGCGACCCCGGATATGATGGCTACATTGGGTAAAATCGGACGTTTACTCGGACCGAAAGGCTTGATGCCAAACCCCAAAACTGGCACCGTCACGATGGACGTTGCCAAAGCGGTTGGAGAATCCAAAGGTGGTAAAATCACCTACCGCGTCGACAAGAACGGCAACATCCAAGCCGTTGTCGGTAAAGTCTCCTTCGCCGCCGACAAACTCGCTGATAACATTCATGCGGTTGTCGATGTTATTAACAAGGCGAAACCATCCACCGTCAAAGGCATCTACATGAAGAATGCAGCGATTGCCTCGACGATGGGACCCGGCGTGAACGTCGAGTTATAACCAGTACCAAACCCGAAAACCCTTGATCGAAGACAGTAGGTGCTCACGCTTAATTTCCTACCGAGAGAAAGAGAACAAGCCTTAGGCAAGTTTTGACCTCTTTTCTCGTGAAAAGAGGTTTTCTTTTGGAAAAATCATTCAGAAGGAGGAACTAAGATGTCCAACGAATCCGTACTCAAGCTGAAACAAGAAGCGGTACAAGAAGTGACCGCGAAAATGGAAAAAGCAAAGTCGATCGTGATTGCTGAATACCGCGGACTGACTGTCGAAGCGACAGAAAAACTCCGTCGTGCCCTTCGCAAAGAAGGATGCGAAATCGTTGTTTTGAAAAACAACATTACGCGCCGCGCTGCGAAGAGCCTTGGATATGAAGCGCTCGATGCAGAACTTTCTGGGCCGAACGGCATTGTCTTCGCGTATGAAGACAGCGTTGCTGCGGCGAAAGTGCTCCACGAATTTGCGAAGAAAAACCCGAAACTGATTGTGAAATCAGGAATTGTCGACGGCGACTATTATCAACCCGCCGAAATCAAAACAATCGCGGGTCTGCCGAACAAAGATACTTTGCTCGCGATGCTTGCAACACAACTCTATGCACCATTAAGAGACCTCGCTGTCGGTCTCGACCTTATCTCAAAATCAGAAGAATAATCCAAGGAGGATATGAATCATGGCTAAATTAACACCAGCAGCTTTTATCGAATCTCTCAAAGAAATGACCATTCTTGAAATCAAAGGACTTATCGATGCGATGAAAGAAGAATTCGGCATCGATCCGTCCGCTGTTTCCGCTGCTCCTGCTGCAAACGCAAGTGCGGAAGTGGAAGAACAAGGCCCGAAAGAATTTGACGTTGTGTTGACCTCGGTTGGCGCATCCAAAGTTGCGGTCATCAAAGTTGTCCGCGAACTTACCGGTCTTGGTTTGATCGAAGCGAAGAACCTTGTGGACGCCGCTCCTAAGGCCATCAAGGAAAAAGTCAAGGAAGACGAAGCCAAGCAAATCGCGGCGAAGTTGACCGAAGCTGGCGCGACTGTCGAACTGAAATAGTCGAAAAATTGTTGAAACCGAAACCTGAGTCCTCTCAGGTTTTTGGCCTTTTTAGGAGGTCTCATGCCCCATTACTATGAGCCGAAAGTCGAAGCTGTAGTTTCCAATCCTTCGACCGTACGTTTCAAAATCCGCGAAAAAGAGTACGCCTTGGTCGTTGACCATGGCGTGTTTTCGCGTTCTGGGCTGGACTTTGGCACTCGTGTTTTATTGGAAACCGCCCTCAAAGAAGCCAAAGGAAGAATCCTTGATTTGGGTTGTGGATATGGCCCTGTCGGTGTTGTTCTCGCGGATCAAACCACGGCCGATGTCGAGATGGTCGATATCAACCCCCGTGCTGTTGCTCTTGCGAGAGAAAATGCACGTTCCTTAGGTTTGAAAGTGACGGCGAAGGAAAGTGATGGATTTGCTCGCGTGGAAGGCCTCTTCCATATGATTTTGACCAACCCGCCGATTCGTGCCGGAAAAGCCGTTTACTACCGTTGGTTTGAGCAAGCTCCCGCTTTTTTACGTCCTTTTGGAAGTTTTTGGGTTGTCATCCAAAAAAAGCAAGGTGCCCCCTCTGCCATCAAAAAATTGGAAGAAGTCTTCCAAGAAGTGCAGATCATGGCAAAAGAATCGGGATACTACGTATTACGTTGTCGAAATTCATTGACGAATTGACAACCTTGTGCTAAAATATTTAAATGCGATAGAATGCGCATTTTTGCATTTTTTGCGAAAAAGCATAAGCTTTTAGAAATACCAAATCAAATATTGGGGTGATTTTGTGGATTACAAAACCGTGGTATACGGGAAGAAGCGTGAACGCCGAAATTATTCGCGCGTGAAATCAAACGTCGAACTGCCGAATCTGATTGAAGTCCAGACTTCTTCGTTCGACTGGTTCATCGAAACCGGCCTCAAAGAACTGTTCCAAGACATTTCGCCGATTACGAACTTTACGGAAACCCTCGAACTCTACTTCAAGGATTACGAACTCGAGGAACCGAAGTACACAGTCGACCAATGCAAGGAAAAGGACATGACGTATTCTCGTCCGCTCAAGGTTCGCGTCCAACTTCGCAACAAGGATGTCGTCGACCAAGAAACGGGAGAAGTGATTGCCGCCGATTCGATCAAGGAACAACGCATCTTCATGGGAGACATCCCGATGATGACGCCGATTGGCACCTTCATTATCAACGGCTCCGAACGCGTGATCGTCAGCCAAATCGTCCGTTCTTCTGGCGTATTTTTCTCCGAAGAAGTCGATAAGAAGACGCTTCAACGCAAATATTTAGGACAAGTCATCCCAACTCGTGGTGCTTGGCTTGAATACGAGATGGGATCGAAGGACATCCTTTATGCCAAGATCGACCGCTCGAAAAAGATTTACCTCACGACCATGATCAAAGCCCTTGGCCTCTCGACCGAAGAACAAATCTACGGTCTTTTTGGCGAGAATGAGCTTTTGAAAAACACGTTTGACAAAGACTTGACCACCAACGCCGAAGAAGCGATGAAGGAAGTCTATGCTAAAATCCGTCAAGGCGAAACCGCCACTCTCGAAGGAGCACGCAGTTTCTTCGTGTCCCGTTTGTATGACGAAAAACGTTATGACCTCGCCGAAGTTGGCCGCTTCAAGGTCAACCAAAAACTCGATGTCATCACCCGCATTCGTCAACTTCTTGATCGCGGCGTCGAAACTCGTCTTGGCAAAGACATCGTCGACAATGCAACGGGTGAAGTCGTGTTTGCGAAAGGCGTCGTTTTCAACGAAGAAATGTTGGATACGCTCCGCGACCGCAGAGACCTCATGATTCAACGCGTCGTCTTTGATGAAGCGCTCGAAAAAGAATTGAAACTTCATCTCGATCGTGAAGCCCGTTTGGAAATGCCAGCGGAAAACGCCAACGAAGATTTCATTGAAAATGTCGTGAGAGACACGTATGTTGAAATCATCGATGTCGAAGTCGGTATCAACGGTGTATTCCGTCCTGTTCGTTTGATTGGGAACAACTCAGAAGAACAACGTCTTCACATCACAACTTCCGATATGATCGCGTCGATTTCTTATTACCTCAACCTTTTCGATCGCATCGGTGCGCTCGATGACATTGACCATCTCGGCAACCGCCGTTTGCGTTTGATTGGCGAACTTCTCAAAAATCAGTTTCGCATCGGTCTCGCGAAGATGGAGAAAAACGTCAAAGACCGGATGTCGACAAAAGAGTCCAAAGAAATGACCCCGCAAAACCTGGTCAACATTCGTCCCTTGACTTCTTCCCTCAAAGAATTCTTCGGAAGCAGCCAATTGTCACAATTCATGCAACAAACCAACCCGCTCGATGAAATCACCCACAAGAGAAGAATTTCTGCTCTTGGACCTGGCGGTCTCACCAGAGATCGTGCTGGTTTCGAAGTGCGTGACGTTCACCAATCTCATTATGGACGTATTTGCCCGATTGAAACTCCTGAAGGTCAAAACATCGGTTTGATCAACAGCTTGGCTTGCTATGTTCGCGTGAACAAGTATGGTTTCATGGAAACCCCGTATTTGCGCATCGACAAAGCGACCGGCAAAGTCACGGACAAGTTTGATTACCTGACCGCCGACCAAGAACAAAAACACATCATCGCCCAAGCGAACGTCAAACTCAACGACGATATGACGATTACCGAAGATCGCGTTGTCGCAAGACACCTTGGCGAAACGAATATCTTT
>JAQVKB010000069.1 GCA_028694875.1 Candidatus Izemoplasmatales bacterium | reverse complement strand
GCTCTTCCGATCTCCACCATCTCGACCCGCGATTCTTGCGGTATCATGAGTTTCAGCACAAGCAAACATTGGCAGCGCGATTTCGGGAGCTCCATAGACAAATTTGTGAAGCTTCTTTTCCCAAATACGAGGTTCCATCCAGAAGCCGTTTCCAATGATAATGTTATATCCATTGGCTTTGGCTTTTTCCGCGTTGTCGGTGTTGAGTTCTTCCGCGATAAAAGCAAAATCCTTGTCATTCTCGCGGGCTTTATCGATGATCATTTTCAGCAGTTCTTTCGGTAGTGCATGACCCATGTCAATGCGTGCGCCGTCAATACCATAATGTTCTTGATAATAAGGGATAATCCCAGAGAGGGTCTCCCATAATTCCATATTTGGAATATCTCCGGCAAAGAGGTTCGATTTGATGGTGTCAAAGAGAATATATGGGGGTTGTTTTTTCTTTCCCAAATAGCCTTTAGTTTCTTTCGGATGGTCTAAAAACATCCGGAAGAAGGTAACGTCGGTCCATGGTGGTTGAACATCGTTGATGTGGTCGGAAAAAGCAGGAGCGACGCGAAGTCCAAACGTTTTTTCAATGGCTTCCACGTAATCGATGTCTTGGTTGTCGCGAATCTTTTCCCAAGCTTCTTGGTTTTGTGTCTTCGGATCGAATTGGAACATTGCAATATGTCTTTTGACATCGGGAGAAGCATAGACTTCCTTCATCAATTTGGGATCCGGAGGAATCGTGTTGGGAAGGCCTTCCACATAGGGCACTTTGTAAGCATCGTATTCGCTGGATTTAATCCAATAGAACCAATCAGGATGGCTTCTCATTAAGTCATTGTCGACGGCATTCGTGCGCGGAATAATGTCGATGACGACTCTCATCGACATCATATGACACGCTTCCACAAACGCCGAGAATTCCTCCTCGACGGTCATGTTGTCTCCAGTCAATGAATCTTTGAGGGTGGGGTCGATGTCATAAAAGGATGCGACGCCATAAGGACTACCCAAGTCGCCCTTTTTGTCTTTCAGGGAGAACCGTGAAATCGGAAGCATGTATACCGTGTCGACACCCATTTTTTTTAGCAGTGGCAACAACGCCAGCATCTTCACGAACGATCCCGTTTCCTTCAAATGGTCAAAGTTATCGAGATCCAAAGTGTACGAACGGTCATGATCCCATGCGCCGCTCGCACGAATCATCGTTGAGTAAAGGACACTCTTGCGGACCCAATCGCCACCAATTTCATTCTTGGCGATGTTACGCTTTGTCATTTGGGATAATGATTTCGTATAATCTTTTTGGGCATCTTGATGTGGAAAAATCACATTGGTAATGACGGAATAGAAGAAACGGTAAGGATTGACCAAGAGTTCACCACTTGGAATCCTTCTCATTTCATCGCCATCATAATCCCATGCGTTCCAAAGATCAGGAACTGTATAATTGATGCGACCTGATGCGATTTTCGCCTCGAGTGTTTTTTGTAACTTCTTTAGTTTGGATTCGGCCATAATGTCACCTCGGCTCTATTATACCAAATCCACGTCAAAAATCGTCTCGCGAATTTCAATGTGTAAGTGTTTACAATCCATGGATTTCCCTTTCAAAAAACAGGTCTTTGATGTATAATAATTGTTTGAAGAGGTGAATTTATGAAGAAACCTGTAGCCCTCATCGTCATGGATGGAATGGCGTATGGCGATGCCGTACCTGGCAATGCCTTCGCACTGGCGAAAAAGCCCCATTTGGACTTATTGAGAAACGAATTCCCGAATACAGTGATCGATGCTTCTGGCGAAGCAGTCGGTCTTCCTGAAGGTCAAATGGGTAATAGTGAGGTCGGACATATGAACCTCGGAGCCGGTCGGATTGTGTATCAATCCTTGACACGGCTGAATGTCTCCATCAAAGATGGAACGTTCTACCAAAACCCCGCGTATTTGAAAGCCTTTCAACATGTGAACGAACACCAATCCACACTCCATATCTTTGCTTTGCTTTCCGATGGCGGCGTTCATTCCCATATCAAACACATTCAAGAACAATTCAAGAATGCGAAAAAACATGATGTGAAACGTGCGTTCTTCCATGCCTTTTTGGATGGAAGAGATGTTCCACCGCAATCCGCAATTTCCTATGTCGAACAGCTGGAAGCGACGTTCCAAGAACTCGATTTTGGCAAGATTGCGACCGTTTCAGGACGTTACTATGTCATGGACCGCGACAAAAACTGGGATCGTATTCAACCCGCTTATGATTCGATGACCTTTGGCAAAGCTCCTCATTTCGCTACGGCGAAAGAAGGTATCTTGGCTTCCTACCAACAAGGGATTGTCGATGAGTTCGTGAAACCTTTTGTGGTGGATGAAGATGGACTGATCCATGATCATGATGCCATCATCTTTATGAATTTTCGCCCGGATCGTGCGATTCAAATTGGAACAGCCTATTCGAATCCCACTGCAGCTCCTTTGCTCAACACGGAAGGTGGACCCAAAGACTTGTGCTTTGTCTCCACGATGAAATATGCCGATTCTGTGAAAGGCGAACTTGCCTATGAACTCAACGATTTGTCGAATACGTTTGGAGATTATATCTCGGCCTTGGGCCTCAACCAACTACGCATCGCGGAAACGGAGAAATACGCCCATGTCACTTTCTTTTTCGATGGTGGCATGGACAAACAAATCCCTGGTGCGACGCGTGTGTTAATTCCTTCCCCGAAAGTCGCAACCTATGATTTATTACCACAAATGAGTGCGTATGAAATTACCGATAAAGTGATTGAAGAACTCGATACACGCAACTATGACACGATGATTCTCAATTTCGCTAATGGCGATATGGTAGGTCACACTGGCGTCATCGACGCCGCCGTGAAGGCCGTTGAAACCGTCGACGAATGTGTTGGTCGTGTTGTCGATAAGATTATGGAACTTGGTGGTGTTGCGATCATAACCGCGGACCACGGCAACTGTGAGAAGATGCTGGACGAAAACGGACAACCCTTCACAGCCCATACCACCAATCTGGTTCCTTTGATTATCACCAAGAAGGAAGTGTCGCTCCGCAACGGAGGAAATCTCGGAGACATCGCGCCGACGATGCTCGATTTGATGGGACTTCCAAAACCCAAAGAAATGACCGGTACGACGCTGATTCAGCATGCGTAAGCTCGATTCCGGAAGCCTCCGGATTCGCGACATTGTCTTTTTAATACTCCATACCCTCCTCCTATCCATCGTCTTTGGCGCGTTGTTGGGAGTCGCCGATTACTTTTTAAGTTTGAAGCTGCGCTTTACCTTTGCCGGATTGATGTATTGGATCATTGCTTACTATATTGGACACGCCAATCGTCGCTATATGGAGAAACCTTCTTGGGTCCTTTCCTTGGTCGTCGTGTTGGGACTGATCGTGTCTTATGCCTTATTGAAAACAATCCCACAATTACTGACAATCGGGTTTACTTGGGGAGACTGGGATGTGTTCTTGAATCCGAACGTGTATCTAGCTGGATTATGGATTGCCTTCAATCCGCTTGGTCATGTCGGAAGAAGTATGTTTTTCTATGTGCTTGATATGCTGATCTTCGCGATTGGAACCTTCCTAGGGTTCCAGCAAACCCGAATTCGTTGATCCATTCAAAAAATAAGAATTGAAATGATAAAGGAGAAATCAAAATGCCCAATATTACCAGTATTTTTGCAAGAGAAGTTTTGGATTCCCGTGGCAACCCGACTGTTGAAGTCGAAGTTTACACCGAGTCCGGCGCGTTTGGACGCGCCATCGTTCCGAGCGGCGCCTCGACTGGCGAAAGAGAAGCCATTGAACTGAGAGACGGCGACAAAGCCCGTTACCTCGGCAAAGGTGTCACCAAAGCCGTCAAAAACGTCAACGACATCATCGCGCCTGCGTTGATCGGTTATGACGTCACGATGCAGACGTTCCTCGACAAATTGATGATCGATTTGGATGGCACTCCCAACAAATCGAAACTCGGCGCAAACGCCATCCTCGCGGTGTCGATGGCATGCGCGAGAGCCGCTGCCGACTTCGTCGGTCTCCCGCTCTATCTCTACCTTGGTGGATTCAACGCCAAACAACTCCCAACCCCGATGATGAACATCATCAACGGTGGATCCCATGCGGACAACAACATCGATTTCCAAGAATTCATGATTCTTCCAGTTGGCGCGCCAACCTTCAAAGAAGCGCTTCGTATGGGCGCAGAAGTCTTCCACAGCCTCAAAAAAGTTCTTTCTTCGAAAGGCTTTAATACCTCTGTGGGTGACGAAGGCGGTTTCGCTCCAAACCTTCAATCCAATGAAGCGGGACTCGAAGTCATCATGGAAGCCATTCAAAAAGCCGGATACGTTCCTGGTAAAGATGTGTTCCTTGGCATGGATGTCGCGGCCAGCGAATTCTATGACAAAGCCAAAGGCAAATACGTTCTTGGCGGCGAAGGCAACAAAGAACTTTCCTCGACCGAACTTATCGACTTGTATGTGAAGTTTGTCGACAAATACCCGATCATCTCGATCGAAGATGGTCTTGATCAAAACGACTGGGAAGGTTGGAAACAAATCACCGATCGTCTCGGAAGCAAAATCCAACTCGTTGGCGACGACCTTTTCGTGACCAACACCAAGATTTTGGAAGAAGGAATCAAGAAAGGCATCGCCAACTCGATTCTCATCAAAGTCAACCAAATCGGTTCCTTGACAGAAACCTTCAACGCCATCGAAATGGCCAAACGCGCTGGTTATACCGCCGTTGTCAGCCATCGTTCCGGTGAAACCGAAGATTCCACGATCGCCGACATCTCCGTCGCGACGAACGCGGGTCAAATCAAGACCGGTAGCCTCTCCAGAACCGACCGGATTGCGAAATACAATCAATTGCTTCGCATTGAAGAAGAACTCGGTGAAGTGGCCGAATACAACGGTCTCAAGAGCTTCTACAACCTCGGCAAGTAACGCTCTCAAATCCTCATCAAAAAAACATGCGTTTTGGGTCTTCCAAATGCATGTTTTTATGTTATAATGATAAAGAACGAAACGCGAAGAACGTATTACGTTCTGGACTTAGGAGGCTACGTCATGTATTTTCTCGATTGGTTGTTACTGATTATCTCAGTATTATTGATTGCATTGGTCATGATCCAAGAATCGAAAGACGATGTCAAGAATACGTTTTCTGGTGAAAAATCGGACTTGTTTAAAAACCAAAAGCAACGCGGTGCGGAATTAGCGCTCGCTCGCATTACCATGGGAACAAGTATCGTTTTCGCCGTTGTGACTGTTTTGGCGATGATTCTGTAGGACACATCCAGCGTGTGTCCTTTTTTTTCGAAAGAAGGTGGCGTGTTGAAAAAGGAAATCCTCGAAGAAATGCAAAAACCGAAGTATCGGCCAGGAACCTTGGCCGTCCTTTTTGACCGTTTTAAGAAACAAACGAATTATCAAGAATTGACCGTTGCCATCAATGCCTTGGAAAAAGAGGGATTGATTGCGAGAAATCAACGCAATGAATATGCGCTTGCGGAACGTTTGGGTTATGTGAGAGGGACATTGGATCTCAAAAAAGCGGGATATGGCTTTTTATCGAGAGATGACAAAGGAACCGATCTCTTTATCCCAGCCTCGCAAATCAATAACGCCATGGATGGCGATTATTGCTTGGCACGGATTACGAAGAAGACCTCTCCGCAACGGATGGAAGGCGAAATATCCAGAGTCTTGAAACGTGGACTGGAAGAGATCGTCGGCGAGTATTATCAAGGCGCCGTATTCCCGAAAAACAATCCTGGGGATCTGTTATTCCGCGTCCGCAAAGATAAGAACTTTCATTTGTTGGATCACACGCTTGTGAGAGCCAAAGTCGTCAAATATGGACGTAGTGGCAACCTCGAAGTCCAAGTCTTGGAAGTCTTGGCCTCGATGGAAGAAAAAGACATTGATATCTTGGAAGTCATGCATCGAAGAAACTTGAATCCCAAGTTTCCTAATGAAGTCCTAGAACAAGTCCAAAAAATCCCAAGTGAAGTCCTTCCTTCGGAACTCAAAGGTCGAAGAGACTTACGGAATCAACTGATCTTTACGATTGATGGCGACGACACGAAAGACATCGATGATGCGATCTCGCTTCGTAAGAATGACGATGGCCATTGGCTTTTAGGGGTTCATATCGCCGATGTGAGTCATTATGTCACCAAAGGCTCTCCGCTTGACAAGAA
>JAQVKB010000068.1 GCA_028694875.1 Candidatus Izemoplasmatales bacterium | reverse complement strand
CAAAACAACAAATGTGAAAGGGAGAAGTGAGTGCCAAATCTTTTTGAAATCTATGCGATACTCCTTATCAATGTTTTCAACCTATTATACACTGGATGAACCTTCAATTCAATATTCAAGATGCAATTCTCGCAATTCCTCGATGAGGCTTGAAATCACCTATGAATTATGATAAAATCAGTTCAATGTTACATTAGGGAGGAACCGAAATGTTTGGCTTACGAAGCGATGGGAAACGCATCAAGACGATTGACCCATTGATGAAAATTGTCCCTCACATCATGCCAGAGCGCAATGACTCGATGGTGATGAGCAAATATGAAATTCACTGTCAACCGCTCGATGAATATATCTTCAAAAAACGCAAAGAAAACAATCTTCGTTTTACATATATGCACATTTTGATTGCAGCCATGGTGCGGACGTTAGCGATGCGTCCAAAAATCAACCGTTTCATCATGAATGGTCGTGTTTTCAAAAGAAATGATATCACGATTTCGTTTATCGTGAAAAAGCGCTTGGTGGATACTTCGGAAGAAGAAACCATCAAAATGAAGTTCAAAGGAACCGAAGATATTTTCCAAATCAAGGAAATGATCGACGAACAAATTTCGAAAAATACGGGCGAAACCCATGGCAATGACGCCGATGCACTCGCGAAGCTATTAACAATGGTTCCAAATTTCTTAATCAAGTTGATGGTCGGATTTCTGAAGTTTTTGGATAAGCATGGCATGTTGCCAAAAAGCATTGTCGAATTATCGCCGTTCCATACCTCGATTTTCTTGACGAACCTTCGATCCATCAAGATGAATTATGCGTATCATCACATTTACAATTTTGGAACCACTTCGATCTTTGTTTCGATGGGGAAAGAGAAGTATGATCCCATCGTCATCGATCCTGATCAAAATCAACTTGGCGCCATCAAAGTGATGGATGCTGGTATCGTCATTGATGAACGGATTTGCGATGGGCTCTATTACGGAAACACGGTTCGTGAGTTTATGAAGTTGATGGTCTATCCTGAATTGATGGAAACCCCGCTTGAAGCGAAGGTTGAAGATCAGAAATAAAGACGTTTTTTTCTCACGGAGCGGCAAACAGCCGCTCTGTTTTTTTTGTCTTTTTCTTGTGAAAAACAAGTAAAAGTCGCGTTATCTTCACGGAATGATGGTATCATAGTCGTATGAAAGGGTGAGTTTGATTGGCAAAACTAGTCTATGTACTCGATGATGACGAAAACATTCGCAATATCATTGAGAAATTTTTGATGTATGAAGGCTTCCAAGTCGAAAAATACAAGACTGGAACAGAACTTTTGCGTGCCTACGAACTGAATCGTCCCGATTGCTTCGTGATTGATATCATGTTGCCAGATATGAGTGGTTTTAAAGTCTGTCAAAAGATTCGGGAAGAGAGTAACATTCCGATCTTGTTTGTTTCCGCCAAAGGCGAAGAAATGGATCGTATTTTAGGTCTGGAAATCGGTGGCGATGATTATATTACCAAACCTTTTTCTGGAAGAGAATTGGCGGTTCGCGTCAAAGCGTTATTACGCCGAAGTGTCAATACAGCGCTGATGGAGGAGTTAGGAACGTTCCAACTCGGGAATTTGACCTTCCAGCTCGATCAACGTGAAGTATCATGTTTGGGTGAACCAATGGTGTTCACCGCCAAAGAATATGATTTGTTTGTCTTGTTATCCAAAAATAGCCCCAAAGCCTTCTCAAGAGAAGAGTTATTCCGATTGGTTTGGAAATGGGAAGTGATCGATGGAACACGCTCTGTCGATGACCTCGTCAAACGCATTCGTAAGAAACTCGCTTCATGCAATTCCTTGGTAGAAATCAAAACCGTCTTTGGATTTGGATACAAAGTCCAGGCGGAAAGCGGGGATGAAACACTTGACCATACGGCGTAAACTGATGATTTACTACGGCGTATTTCTCGCCGTATCGTATAGCATTGCGGCTATCTTAACAGGTGTCTTTATTTCCAGTGGACTCAACCGCTTGCTATATAGCAACATTTATGAACTGAATGATAATATTGTAGAGGCGCTCGAAAATACTCAGAGCGCCGATTTTTCCGAAACGCTTCAAGCCGCGATTCAGTATACTGGCGTCGACCTTGTCGTATATCGACATGGTCTTTTCTATTACTCTTCGTTCGCATCGCAGACATTGGATTTGGACAATGCGACCAAAGTGTCTGAAGTCTATAATGTGTATCGGATTATCGATAATTTCCAATATTACTATTTTACCGAATCTTCGGTGGATGATGGAGAATATCAAATCTATGTGTTCCGCGCCGAAGGTTCCATCATGGCGGAAAATGAAACGATTTTCTTGGCGAGTTTTATTGGTGTCGTCTTTTTGGCGATTTCGATTTCCTTAATTTCGATTTTCTCGGCGAAAACTTTCGCGATGCCGGCGCGTGTCTTGGCGAATTACGTCAACAACAATTCCTTCCAAGAAAAACCTTCGAAGCGTCCTCGATTCTCGATTGTCGAGTACGATGAACTTTCCCTCGCTTTGGAACAAGCACATACGCGAGTGTATGAATATTCGCAAGCAGAAGAAGAGTTTTTGCATAATTTCTCCCATGAAATGAAAACACCATTAACGAATATCTATTCCTATGCCGAAGCGCTCTATTATGGTGTTCTTTCGGAGAAAGAAATCAAGAAATCCTCTGAAATCATCATGCATGAAAGTGAAAAATTGAAAGATTTCATCAATCAAGTGTTGTATTTGGGTCGTCTCGACTCGATTGGCGAAGTCTTGAATGTGGCAAGAATCAATTTGGTGGATGTGATTGGCGACGCGCTCAACGCCATTAGCGGACAAGCCAAAGACAAAGAAGTCATCTTGGTCTTTCAACATGAACAAGAAGACGTGTACATGTACGCGGATTCGGATAAACTTGAAGTTGCATTGACAAATCTTTTGGCCAATGCGATTCGCTATGCACAAACCGAAATCGTGATTACGCTTTCGAAAACCAAAGAAGACATTACCATCATGATTGATGATGATGGCATCGGGATTGACGAGGCGATTCGAGATCGCATTTGGGAACGATATTTTATCGGCAAGGAAGGTCATACAGGACTTGGACTTACCATCACCAAATCGATTATCGAGAAGCATCAAGGAACCATTACGGCGACCGAAAATGAGAAAAAAGGGGCACGCTTTATCATTACATTTACGTTAAGTAAGAAAATTGTGGTCAGTTTGTAAAACTGACGTTATATCTAGAAAATAGCGTTATAATCCAAGTAGAAACATCATCCATACCGTCGCATGTACTATGAAAACAGCCCTCTCCTTCTTCCTTCTTCATTGTTTTCGATCGTCGGATGATGTTTTTTGTTTGCTTGCACATCGACATCAGGATTTGGTATAATGATGTTGTTGAATCGAAAGGAGATATACGATGGATCTTTTCTTAAAAATAGTGCTTTTGGTATTTGGATTGTTCTTTGTTTTTGTGGGTGGAAGAATGGTATTTACCACCAAAACCGTCATCCAAGGGATTCAAAAGTTTAAATACAAGACGACCTCCGAACCTCGGAAACCTGAAATGTTGTTTGCGCGAATCTTGGGTGGTTTGATGATGCTGGCTGGGTTGTATTATAGCGTTCTCGCCATCGCAACGATGTTTTCGTAACCCGTCAAAGGGGAGCCGAAATGAAATCGAGTTTACAAGCAAGACAACGATGGATCATGACTTGGGTTTTGGTCGCATTTTTCTTGGTAATCATGCCTTTCATGACTTATTGGTTCTACCAGAAAGTCGGAATCATGGATACACCCGATACCCTATTTTACTACACCCCTGCAACATTGTTTTCCTTAGCCAATGTCTATGGGAGCGATGGCGTTGCGTTCTATGCGACGCTTCACTTCACTTTCGACGTCGCTTTTCCCGTCGTATATGGTCTGTTTTTCCTTTTATGGTTTGAGTCCTTTTTCCAAGGTTCAAGAATCCTTCCTTACGCCAAAACAGCCATTGTCCTCGGCGTCCTCTTCGATTTTGTCGAAAACATTGGCGTCACCATCGTGATGACGGAGTACACGATGGCTTCCACAAGGATGGATGAACTCGCTTTGGTCACCGCCATCGCTTCAGGGCTCAAGTGGCTGATGATTTTAGGCAGTCTCGGATTCATGGTTTTTGGAATGTATCAAAAGAAACATCGCGGAACAAGTTCTTCGGTCGGTCAATAGATCGACCTTTTTTGTTGGGATGCGATATAATGGATTTGGAAGGAGGTGTCCTGAATGCTCAGATCTTGTGCAAAATGTCTTTATCATTCACTTCCAGGCACTGAAATTCACCGTGCAAAAGGAGAGGTGTTATTTCTCGAAGGCACCCCTTTGAACTGGGTATATCGGATTGTGACGGGAACACTGAAGATGGTGAAAGATTACGAAAATGGCGGAGAACGAATACTAGGAGTTCTTTCGGATGGCGATGATGTGGCGCTGTTGGCAGCCCTTCAGGGAAAAGACCACTATATCGCGAATGCCATCGCCATGACGGATGTCATCCTCGTCCAATCCTCCAAAGAGGAAGTATTGTCCACATATCGTAGTTATCCTGATTATCGAGAAATGTGCATGGGTTGTGCTCTGTCAAGATCGCATTTCTTTCAATTTCAAACGGCGCAATCCAGTGAATTGGATGTTAATCAAAAAATCATCGCAATGTTGCAAAATCTTGCGCTGAAGTATGGTCGCAAAGAAGGCTCAAAGACCACCTTGCTTTTACCTTTTACCAAAACGGTTCTGGCGGACCTCATCGGGATTCGTCGAGAAACATTATCAAGACATCTTGGTCTGCTTCAAGATCAAGGAAAAATCAAGGTCGATGGTAATCGATACGTATTGGAAAATGCATGAATCAAATCGTGTCTTCGGATACGATTTTTTTTGAAGTGTGATTTCAGTCACAGATTTCTCCTCAATTGGTTTGATAAAATCAAAGCGAAGAAGAAGGAGGGATTCATCATGAGTGAATTCATTAACAATCAAACCAAGAGAAAACAACAACTTCAATCCTTGATTAAAGAGATCCATCAAGGGTTGCCTTTGGAAGAAGCAAAGCAACAATTCAAACAAGATTTTGGGACCGTCACCACGGAAGAAATCGTCGAACTCGAACAATCGTTGATGGAGGAAGGGATGCCCGTTTCGGAAGTCCAACGACTATGCGATGTTCATGCGGCCTTGTTCGAAGGATCCATCGAAGATATCCATCGCCCCCAAAGCGTCTTGGATATTCCTGGTCATCCAGCTCAGGTTTTGGCCGAGGAAAATCGTGCGATATTATCTTTAATCGAGTTTGAAATCAGACCCTATTTGCCCATCCAAGGAAATAGTGATGTCCTCATGCTTCGTGTTGGCATGGAACGATTAGCACAAGTTTCGAATCATTATTCTAGAAAAGAATATTTGTTCTTCCCAATCCTTGAAAAACGCGGCATAACCTCGATTCCTCAAGTCATGTGGGGCGTTGACGATGAAATTCGTGCGAAGATCAAAGCTTCTCTCCAAGCATTGTCCGATCCACAAGTTGCTTTCAGTACCTCTGAAAATTTGGTGCTTCGTGCCCTCGAACAAGTGACGGACATGGTGTCTAAGGAGTCCAATGTGTTGGTCCCCAAACTGATCGAAACACTCAAAGATTCCGAATGGATTCGTGTGGACCTCGCTTCCGAGGAAATTGGATACTTTTTGGAAGCTCCACAACAAAAATGGGTGGAAAAAGCAATGTCAGAATCTCTTGAGGTTACAAACAATCCGGAAGGCGAAATTGCCTTTGATGCGGGAACACTGCTGCCTGTCGAAATCAATGCCATCCTCAATACACTCCCATTGGATATGACTTTTGTGGACAAAGAGGGTCACGTCAAGTATTTCACCCAAGGTAAAGAACGCATCTTTCATCGACCGAAAACCATCCTTGGCCGACACGTGAATCAATGCCATCCTCCCAAAAGCGTTCATATTGTGGAATCGATTGTGGCGAGCTTTGCCTCTGGGCAAAAGGAACATGAGGATTTTCACATTCAAATGGGAGACAAAATGGTTCATATTCGTTACTTTGCAATTCGCAGTCCTCAAGGGGAATTTCTTGGGACGCTAGAAGTCACGCAAGACATTACACCCATCCGTGCATTGCAAGGCGAAAAAAGACTTGTGGAAACAACCTAAGAAGGAAAGATTCAGTTCCTTTTTTTCTTTATTTTCCTGATCTGGT
>JAQVKB010000067.1 GCA_028694875.1 Candidatus Izemoplasmatales bacterium | reverse complement strand
GCAACACGCCACCGAACCTTTGATCGAACAATTCCTGGTTCGCATGAAACTCGATCGACTTCGTCCAATGCTGTGGATTGATTACGACCGAGAGGCATTTCTTCACCCCGTTGGTGACACACGCATCACGTTTGATAAAAATGTCACGGTGCGAAAATTCGGACAGAACGACGTATTTTCTCGTAAAGTTCTCGAACCTGGACAAATGATTCTCGAAGTCAAATATACGGGAAAACTTCCCACGTTGATCGCGACGACCTTACGGTTGCATCGATTCCAACCGTTATCCGTATCCAAATATTACCTGGGCTGGCTCTACAGTCAAGTCTAAGAAAGAAGGACCCTGATGAGATTACTTGCAATCACAGACATTTTGTCTGAACTCGAAAACTTAGAACTTTCCGTGACCGATATTGTCCTGAATCTCTTGATTGCGCTTTTGGTCAGCCTTTGGATTCTTTGGATCTATCGTTTGAGTTACCAAACCACGGTCTACAACAAGTCCTTTGCAATGACATTACCTGTTTCTGCCTTGGTGACCGCGATGGTCATTATGGCGGTTGCCGGTAACGTGATTCTGTCCTTGGGTATGGTGGGTGCGCTCTCGATTGTCCGCTTTCGTACCGCGATTAAAAACCCTCTCGATACCATTTTCATGTTTTGGGCGATTGGTGTCGGAATCACCGTTGGCGCCAATTCCAGCATTTTAGCGATCATTGGTAGCGTGGTCATTGGACTTTCGATACTTTTTGTCCAAAGTTTGGAATTATTCACGACGCCTTATATCTTGATTGTTACGGCCACATCGTTGGATGAAGAAGCTTTGGCTGTTGAGGTCGGCAAAATTTACAAGAAATTTGATGTTCGCAACAAAACCATCCGCAAAGAGGATGTGGAAATCACTTATGAAATTCGCGGTACCAAAGACACCGCGAAAAAGCTCGACAGCCTTCGTCAAATCGCAGGTGTGACACAAGTCATGTTATTGTCATACCGCGGCGACTACGTGCTGTAGGGAGTCCTTATGAAGCGTTCGGCGATCATTCTCGTAGAAACGTGTGAAATCGAAGCATTTCTCGCATTTTTACGTTTGGCCGAATTCGATCATATTGAATCTATCGAAGAAGACTGTTTTCTGGTTCAATTTGATGAAGATACTGGTCTGACGTTGGATCACCTTCGCGAATTGTCTTTGGAAGAACTCTATGTTGATTTTCGGAGTTTCATATTACCACCCATTTTTCTTTCAGCCCAGAAAGAAGTAAGGGATTATTTGCGCCTTGTTCCCGATGGAAGTTATGAATTTTCTTCGTTGATTGCGACGCTCGCAAAACTATCCGAATGGCATCCATTGCGCCGATTCAAAAGAATCCTGACCGAACGTTTTGACACTGAAACGCTCACAACGGTCAAAGGATTTATTGAGAATGATATGAATGCTTCTCGAGCTTCCAAAGCGCTCTACCTTCACCGTAATACGTTATCATACCGTTTGGACCACTTCATTGCGCAAAGCGCACTCGACGTGCGCACGTTTGCGGGTGCATACGCGTATTATCTCTTGTTTTCTTAATCCTTTGTGCAGATTGCATATAGGATTTTTTTTTGCCCTGCGTTACAATAGGTTCGATATCTAATTTTAGGAGGATTTTTGAATGGCTACTCTTTCGTTTAAACATCTCGACAAAGTGTATGACAATGGCGTTCAAGCCGTGTTCGATTTCACGCTCGACGTCAAACACAAAGAATTTATCGTTTTCGTTGGACCTTCCGGATGCGGAAAGTCGACCACGTTGAGAATGGTCGCGGGTCTCGAAGAAATCACCGCTGGAGAACTTTATATCGATGACGTGCTTGTCAACGATGTCGCTCCAAAAGACAGAAACATCGCGATGGTGTTCCAATCCTATGCGCTTTACCCACACATGACCGTGTACGATAACATGGCCTTTGGATTGAAACTTCGCAAAATGCCAAAAGATGAAATTGAACGTCGCGTGAAAAACGCCGCCGACATTTTGGGCTTGACCGGTTATCTAGACCGCAAACCAAAAGCGTTGTCCGGTGGACAACGTCAACGTGTGGCTTTGGGCCGTGCGATTGTTCGTGACGCGAAAGTGTTCTTGATGGACGAACCACTCTCCAACCTTGATGCCAAATTGCGCGTGGCGATGAGAGCGGAACTGATCAAATTGCATGAACGTCTCGATACCACCACGATTTATGTGACCCATGACCAAATTGAAGCGATGACGATGGCTTCGCGCATCGTTGTGATGAAAGATGGCTACATTCAACAGATCGGCGCACCGAAAGAAATCTATGACAACCCGAACAATATGTTCGTTGGCGGATTCATCGGAACACCGGCGATGAACTTCTTAACTGGAGAAGTACAAGGTGACGGCTATTTCTATGTCGAAAACTTGAAACTCAAAGTTCCAGAACCCAAATTTGCCGTGTTGAAAGAAAAAGGTTACCTCGACCGTCAAGTCGTGCTTGGCATTCGTCCAGAAGACATTCATGACGAACTCGTCGCGCTCGAAACTTACAAAGATTCGAAAGCCAATTTCTTGGTGGACGTTGCCGAGTTGCTCGGTGCGGAAACCAATATCCATATCGCGGTGGGACAAACCAACATCATCGCGAAAGTCAATGCCAGAAGCGATGTTCACATCGGTGATCATGTCGATCTCGCGATGAACATGAACAAATGCCATTTCTTCGACCTCGATACCGAACAACGGATCACGAAGACCAGCCCACACAAAGAATAGTCTAAAGCCGCTTCCGAGCGGCTTTTTTCTTTCCCATTTTTTTCAACATGGACTGAAGGAATATCATGGTAATATGTTTCGTGGAGGTGATGGCATGGATTATGTTGGGAGAGATCGATATCGACAAACTTATGTCGTCAAAGAACATCGAATGGAGCTCATTGAATCCTCTTTAGAACACTATCTCAATCGTCTCTTGCAACAGCGACTTTCAGGGCTTGAAGCCTCTCTTCAAGCCACAAAAGTCCTTTTTGGATACAAGTCTCTCGTCCCGATTTTGATTGACGAGAAGACGCTCCTTTTCCCCATCTTTGGTCTTCGTGGTCAGATTTCTTTGTTGGTCAATTATCATCAAATCCAAACATGGACAAAACATGAAAATCATGGTGCCATCCTTTCCTTCGAATCAGGTCATGCGATCCATGCTCCTTCGCATACAGCTGTCAAAAAGCAAATCCGCAAATGTGAAGAAATCCTTCACTATCTTCAAGAGGCAAAAATCGATTAAGAAAATGTTTTCATCTTTTCAAAAGGCAGGTCTCTTCGTGGATTTTTCGGTTGTAACAGTGTATAATAGGGGTGTTGTGAAACAAGCATAATAGGAGGATTTCCATGAAAAAGAAAACGGTAGAAGATCTCAACGTCTCCGGCAAGAAGGTTCTTGTCCGCGTTGATTTCAACGTTCCCATGCAAGACGGTGTCATCACCGATGACAACCGCATCCGACAAGCATTACCGACAATTCAATACCTTTTAGAAGAAAACGGAAAGGTAATCTTGTTCTCCCACCTCGGACGCGTCAAAACCGAAGCCGACAAAGCGACCAACTCCTTGGCTCCTGCGGCAGCGCGTTTGTCCGAACTCCTTGGCAAACCGGTCAAGTTTGTGCCTGTGACCCGTGGAAAAGAATTGGAAGATGCCATTGCCTCTCTCCAAGATGGCGAAGCGTTGATGTTTGAAAACACTCGTTTCGAAGATCTCGATGGCAACAAAGAGTCCAAGAATAATCCAGAACTTGGTGCGTATTGGGAAAGCCTTGGCGATGTATTCGTCAATGATGCCTTCGGTACCGCGCACCGCGCTCATGCTTCGAATGTGGGCATTGCGACTCATCTCGATAGCGCCGCTGGATTCCTTGTCGAAAAAGAACTTCGCTACATTGGTGGTGCTGTGGATAATCCAGAACGTCCTTTCGTTGCGATTCTTGGTGGAGCCAAAGTCTCTGACAAGATTGGTGTCATCGAAAACTTGCTTGCCAAAGCCGACAAGATTTTAATTGGTGGCGGTATGGCGTATACGTTCATGAAATCGCAAGGTCACAAGATTGGTACTTCGATTTGTGAAGATGACAAACTTGAACTGGCGAAAAGCCTTCTTGCGAAAGCCAATGGCAAGATCATTCTTCCAATCGACATCGTTGTCGCCAAAGAGTTCAGCGCCACTGCGGAAAACCGTGTGACAACGTATGGTGATATTCATGACGATGAAATGGGACTTGATGTGGGCCCAAAAACCATCGAACTCTTCAAAAAAGAATTGAAAGGCGCAAAGACCGTCGTATGGAACGGACCGCTTGGCGTGTTTGAATTTGAAGCGTTCGCCAAAGGCACGAAAGCCATTTGTGAAATTCTTGCGACCCTTCCCAATGCCAAAACAATCATTGGCGGCGGTGACTCTGCCGCCGCGGCAATCCAAATGGGATTCGAAAAGCAATTTACACACATTTCCACCGGCGGTGGTGCTTCCTTAGAGTATTTGGAAGGAAAACCACTCCCCGGCGTCGAAGTTCTCGCAGATCAAGAACCATGTGACTGCGGATGTGACTGCGGCTGCGACTGCTAAGAATGCCGTCGTACGGACCGAAGATTCGCCAATTGCGATTGGAAATGGGTTTAACGCAAGAAGAACTCGCCGACCGCAGTGAACTCTCCAAAGGATTCATTTCGCAACTCGAAAATGATTTGACTTCTCCCTCGATACAAACCTTACAAGATATCTTGGAAGTTCTTGGGACGAACTTGTCTGATTTCTTCTCGCCTGAAGCCGAAGAAGCCGTGGTATTTACTGAGGAAGAATTCTTTGAAAAAGTTGACCATGAACGAAAAGCGAAAATCAGTTGGATCGTTCCCAATGCACAAAAATACGAGATGGAACCCATTCTTCTGGAACTCGAGGAAGGCGACATTGCCTATGATGATGACGCACATGCGGGAGAAGAATTTGGATATGTTCTCGAAGGCGAAGTCACGCTTCGCGTAGGAAAAAAGAAATACCGCGTGACCCAGGGTCAGACATTTTACTACATGTCGAATCGCAGTCATGCACTAGAACAAACAGGGCAAACGAAGGCGGTCGTGCTTTGGGTGTCGACCCCACCGATGTTTTAAAAGAGGAGAATTCTATGGAAAAAGTAATTACCATCAAATCAACGGCTGGACTTCACGCGGAACTCGCGGCGAAAATTGTTCAGACCGCAAGCAAATACGATGTCGATATTCGCATGGTTTACGCGCACGTGACCATCGATGCCAAATCAATCCTCGGATTGATGAGCTTGGCGGTGCCTCAAGGTGAGAATGTGAAACTTCTCGCCAAAGGCGAGCATGCGGCAGAAGCCATCGCTGACATCGAAAAAATCTTGGCGTAATCATGAGAAAGCCTATTATCGCCGGCAACTGGAAAATGTTCAAGACCCGAGATGAAGCACTTTACTTTATCTTGAAAGTCTCGACAGCCATGCCGGATCTCGAAAAAGTTGATACTGCAGTCATCGCCAGTGCCCCTTTGCTTCGCGATCTTGTGAAGCGACAAGGAGACAATCTTCGGATTGGTGCGCAAAACCTTTATTTTGAGGATGAAGGAGCATTTACCGGTGAAATTTCCGGCGCTCTCCTCAAAAGTTACAACGTCACTTATGTTGTGATTGGCCACAGTGAGCGACGTCATATCTTCCATGAAACCGATCAAGAGGTCAACAAAAAGGTTCACGCCGCGTTGCGTCATGATCTCACTCCGATTGTTTGTGTGGGGGAATTGCTGGAAGAACGTGAATCTTCCAAAACGGAAGAAGTATTACGCACCCAAGTCCTCGCTGCTTACGAAGGCCTTTCTGAGGAACAAGCTCTCAAAACGGTTGTCGCTTATGAACCGGTATGGGCCATTGGAACGGGACGTACTGCGACCTCAGAGGTTGCGAACGAAGCTTGCGGATTTGTGCTCCGTTTGCTTGCGGATAAGTATTCCCAAAGGGTTGCGGATCAAATTCGGATTCAATACGGTGGTTCCGTAAAACCTGAAAATGTCGATGAGTTGCTCGCTTGCGAACACATCGATGGTGCGCTCATTGGTGGCGCATCCCTCGATCCCGACAAGTTCATCAAGATGGCCAAAGCGGCGCTCAAAAGAGTTTAAAAATACAAACGAAAAAGACCATGGACAATTCTCCATGGTCAGACTGTTGACAAAGTATCCATCAATTGATGGGTACTTTTTTTTATTGTGTTTTTCGAGTTATCCACGTGGAGAACTAGTTCTAGGGAACAGGGGTTAAAAATGGTATAATAGAGGCAAGAAACG
>JAQVKB010000066.1 GCA_028694875.1 Candidatus Izemoplasmatales bacterium | reverse complement strand
CGTTGGCAAACAAATGGGACTCATTCAATAAGGAAACGCCTCGCAAGAGGTGTTTTTTTCTGCATTATTTTTCATGGCTTATATTGCAAAATCCAGAATTTCGGTATAATGAAAGTAGAAAGACCAGATACACATGGGAAGGAGGATGGTTTTTCATGATGCTTTACGAAGAATTTGCGCAGCATTACGACGAAATTTTCCCGCTCGACGAAAGGACGTTCTCCTTTTTGGAGAGCCATATGTTGAAAGGGAAAACACTGGATTTAGGGTGTGGTACAGGGGAATATGCCCTGGCGCTATCCCGTCTAGGATATGACGTTCTCGGGATTGATATCGATCAAAAGATGATTGATGTTGCGCTCGAGAAAACCAAAAAACTTTCTTTATTGGCTCGTTTTTTGAAAGGCAATTGTCTCGATGTTGTCTACAAGAATCAATTTCAAAATGTGTATTGCATCGGCAATACGCTAGTCCATTTGGATGGCGAAATCCAAATGAGACAGTCTTTGGCACGCATCTACGATGCGCTGAAACCAGGTGGAACACTGATTTTGCAGATTGTCAACTACGACAAGATTCTAGACGAACAAATAACACAACTACCCACAATTAAAAAACCAGGAATCTCGTTTGAAAGAAATTACGTGTTTGACGGCGATAAAATTCGGTTTGAAACAGTCTTGACAATTGGAAAGGAATCGATTCCCGCGACCACGATTCTTACTCCGATTCGCAAGAAACCGTTGGTTGACTTGTTGGCTTCCGTTGGTTTTCAAGACATCAAGGCTACAGATGATTTTACGGAGAAGCCATTTAAATCCAAAGACAGTCATCGGCTTGTCCTCACTATGAAGAAATAAGACGCTTCGGCGTCTTTTTTTCTTGGTAGAGGAGGTTTTCTCATGGTATAATATCTTTCGATATAAGGAGAAATTATCATGAGTCGAGTTGAAAAAAGCAGAAAAATATATCTGGTGTTATTTTTATTAGGAGCAATCACTGGCGTAGTCCTTCAACTGATTGACTCTGAAAATCCTATTCAAACGATGTTGTACTACACGATGATGAGCAATGCCGCAGTGATTATCTATTTTGGTGTCGCTCTATTTACTAAAAATCCAAGTGTGACTTCAAGAAGTGTGAAAGCAGCGCTGACCATCGCCATCATGATTACCTTTTTGGTGTATCATCTTGTTTTGGCACCAACGTTAACCGAAAAGCCCGCATTCTGGGGTAATTTCTTTGTTCATACGTTTACACCTTTGATGACACTTCTCGACTATTTCTTGTTTGACCAGAAAGGCGTACTTCGCACCAAACAAATCCCTTACTGGTTGATTGCACCCTTATCTTATTTCGTGTTTGCCAATATTTATGCCATCCTTGGAGGAACGTTTGTTTACGAGAACTCTTCTTCAAGATACCCCTATTTCTTCATGAATCCTGATTTGATTGGTTGGGGTGGTGTCATTCTCTTTGTTTTAGGAATTTCCGTGTTTGTCTTGCTTCTATCATGGGGATATGTTCTTCTTGATAAAAAAATTGCCGAAGAGCAATACAAAACCCCGAAGCGCTTCCGTTCGTGAGCGCTTCTTTTTTTTGAAAACCCTTTTGTATGCATCCCAAAGAATCGCGGAATTGTTTCATCGTATAATAAGATAGAGGTGATGACGATGAATCTATTTCGCCAAATCTTTTTTATCTTGTTATTCTATGTATTCGGTGAAATCCTTTCCGCGCTGGTTTTAGCGATTTTTCCGTCCGTTTATTTGCCGGGAACAATTCTTGGACTCGGATTGCTTTTGGTCGCATTATCAACGAAGATTCTTCCCAAAAAAGAAGTGGAATCAGTAGGTACCTTTTTAACTTCGAATATGGCTTTTTTCTTTATCCCCGCCGCGGTAGGTGTCATCGAGTACTTCGATATTTTAAGTGCTCAGATCCTCAAAATTCTTGCTTTGATTTTGATCTCGACCATCCTTAGTTTCTTGGCGATTGTGGCCAGTGTCAAATTGACATTGGGAATCCTACGGAAACGAGAAGGAGGAACCTCCGAATGAGTTCAATTTTCGGTTCCCAAGCTTTTGGGATTATGCTGACAATGCTGTTTTATGTGTTTGGTCAATGGGTCTACAAAAAAACGAAACTTCCATTTTTTAGCCCTTTTATTGTCGCAACAGTCTTGTTGATACTGTATGTTGAAATTTCTCATATCACATTGAGTGATTTGCTGACCGATTTATCGGGAATCCATGTCTTCCTAGGACCGCTCATTGTTTCGCTGGCGATTCCTATTGTCGGAAAAATGGACTTGATAAAACGCAATTTTGTCGTCATTTTTGTGGGATCATTGGTTGGCGCCTTGGTGAGTATCTTTACGGTGTTGGTAATTGCGCCGATGTTAGGGATTGATGAAACTTTAGTGGCGTCTCTTATTCCCAAGGCTTCTACAACGCCAATTGCGATTGAAATCAGCGAGCGTCTTGGCGGAATCCGCGCAATTACCGTTGCGGTTGTCGTATTGAGCGCAGTTATAGGAGCCGTGGTCATCCCCTCCCTGATTAAAGTTTTACGTATCAAAGACGCGCGCATCATTGGCTTATCTTTAGGATCGACATCACACGCGATTGGAACTGCAAAGGCGTTTGAATTTGATCAAGAAGCGGGGGCCATTGCCAGTGTCTCCTTGGTCTTCACAGGTGTGTTGACCGCGATCATCGCGATGTTTCTCTAATCCAACAAGGACTTGCATCTGCAAGTCTTTTTTTATATAATGTTCCTCAGGAGGCGACGATGAAAAAACAAGTGACTCAATTACAAATCGGGCTGATGATGCTTATCGTATTTGGTGTACTTTCGCTGCTCGTATTTCAGGTGACGAATTTCTCGGTTCACCTCTTTCTCATTTGGAACGCATTGCTTGCCTCTGTTTCGTTTTTCATATCCTCATGGATCGTAGAGAAACAGCCCAAGAGCAAATGGGTATGGGGTTTGGCATTTCTTGTATCCCTTCTCTTTTTACCGAATGCGATCTATATGGTCACAGATTTGATGTATCTCAATCACTATTTGTTCTACGAAGATAGTCCCATTAGTATGGGCTGGATTTATGCGGAGAATATTGTGGGATATATCGCGATGATTCATTTGTTTTTGGGTGCACTCCTGGGCTTGTGGTTCGCCATTCAAAGTATCAGACATTGGTTGAGCGAAGGACAGCGGTATTTTTCATCGAGAATGGTATATTGGTTTCTTCCTCTCATCTCATTCGTATCCTCGGTTGCGGTGTATTTGGGGCGATTTCTACGACTCAATTCTTGGGATGTCATCCTTCCATGGCGTGTTGTCGTGAAGGTATGGGAGAATATCGATCTCGTTTTCTTTGAATTTGTCGGCGTATTTACGATTTTTCAAATCCTTCTTTTTGGGACAATCTTGATTCTGAAAAAGCATCGTCAATCATAAAAAAAATCGCCAGGAATGGCGATTTTGTTATTTGTGGAGCAAGAGTACCATTTCACGGAGCGATTTCGCCGCGACGGCCGTGGATGCGCCGCTTGGATCAATCATGGGAGCGAGTTCAACCAAATCTCCGCCAACAATATGTTGAAGATTCTCGAACACATCAAAGGCATGAAGCAAGTCCTTGTATTGCATTCCGCCTGGTTCGGGTGTTCCTGTTCCAGGAAAGACCGAAGGGTCAAGAACATCCAAATCAATGGTGATATAAACAGGTTTGTTTTTAATCAATTCAACCGCTTCTTCGAGACCCACAAAATCAAATTTTCGTAAATGAGTATGACCTTGGGCTGCCCATTCAAATTCCGAGCGGTCTCCGCTACGAATTCCAAATTGGAAAATGCGTCCATCGCCCAAGATGTCATAGCAACGACGTAATACGGTCGCATGCGATAACGCTCTTCCAAAGAAATCTTCACGAAGGTCGGTATGGGCATCGAGGTGAATGATATGCAAATCAGGATATTTCTTTGCCAGCACTTCGATGACTGGCAACGTCACAAGGTGTTCTCCGCCAATCATCATCGGCTTTTTCCCGTCGGTAACAATTCCTTGGACGGTATCGCGAATGACGGACAAAGCGGCTTCGACATCGCCAATAGGAAGATCCAAATCACCGATGTCACACGTGTTATAGTCTTTGAGATCCATATTTCGGTAGGGCGAATACCATTCGACACCAAAGGAATCAACGCGAATGGCGTTGCCAGCGAAACGGGTTCCGGGACGGAAACTGGTCGTCGCATCCATGGGCGAGGAAAAAATAATGACATCGCTTTGATCATAAGGCTTGTTGCAACTTTGAAAACTAAGATCGACATTGCTATAACGCATCGTCTTCACCTTCCCAATACATCCAATTCTTTTTATCGATAACTTTGACAAAACCATTATCGAGTTCGCTATGGATGACGGATCCTTTCTTGACATAGAATAAAATATCGTCGATGACTTCTTGAGTGATAATTTCACCTGGAATAACCAAGGGGATACCAGGTGGGTAGATCATAATTGATTCTGCGGAAATCTCATCATAGGCTTCTTCCAAAGGAAGGGAAATTTTCGGCGCGTGGTAGGCATCACGAGGACGCGTATAGGTCTCAGGATATTGATAATCAAACTTGATTTTTGGAAGTTTGTTCCGAATCTTGTAGTATTTCTTGGACAAATCTTTGAACGCATCCACAAGCATGTCAAGATCTTCGCGCTTGGTGCCAATGGTCAAGACACAGAGGATAATATGGGATTCTCCCAGTTCAAGTTGAATATTGTATTTCTTACGAAGCATCTTATAGACTTCAAAACCAGTTATCCCCATATCGCTGACTTTGACGACAACCTTGGTTTCATCGAAATCATCACCGCCACGCGAGACGATATAATCCTTATCAATGACTTTGATTCCTGGGATTGCCTTGAGTTTTGCTCGGGTGTCTTGAGCCATATTGAGTAAAATATCAATTTTCTTGGCACCTTCAAAATACATTTCCTTGCGCGCGACATCGAGCGATGCCATGAGGAGAGCAGAGGGTGAAGTACTTTGTAGCATATTCAATGTGGACCGCAAACGAACATGATCAATCCGTCTTCCCTTGGTCAAAATCACAGAAGATTGAGTAAACGAACCCGCTGTTTTGTGGAATGACATCGCCGAGATGTCTGCGGAAGCTTCCATAGCGGTAAAGGGCATTCTTTCATTGAAGTAGAATTGGGCGCCATGCGCTTCATCCACCAAAACAAGCATGCCATGATCATGGGCTAATTTGACAATTCGTTCAATGTCGCTACAAACGCCAAAGTATGTCGGGTTTATGAGAAAGATTGCTTTGGCGTCAGGATGATTGAGGATGGCTTCTTGAACGGCTTCATAAGTGACATTGTTCGCGATGCCTAAGTCGGGGTCAATCAAAGGGCGAATAAAGATTGGCATGGCACCGGAAAGAATTAAGCCACTAATGACAGACTTATGGACATTTCTAGGTAGAATGATTTTCTCTTTGGCTTTGCATGTGGCCATAATCATTGCCATAATACCGATCGTGGTTCCATTGGTTAAGAAGTAGGATTTATCCGCTAAGCAAGCCTCAGCCATCAGCCTTTCAGCCTCTTTGATAACACCCGTGGGACGACTCAAAGTATCGAGACCAATCGGCGCATTGCTATCGAGCATATAGGCCTCTTGCCCAATATAAGAAATCATATCATTTTCGATACGACCCATTTTATGACCCGGGACATCAAAGGGGATGGTATGACTTTCTGCGTATTCTCGTAATTTGGAATAAAATGGGGTTTTCGACTGACGATCTTCGTTCACTCGCGGACTCCTTTCAAGTTGTGATAGATGCAATATGAATATAACATAAATCGACTAGAATGTCCAAATGAAAACCTTGATGAAAATAAAAAGAAATATACACATAAATTGTGATAACCAGTGGGTAGAAATCATTCGAGATTGATTTCTGGATTCTATCAAAAAAGAGTAGATAAACGATGAAATTATGATATAATAATTTTTGCGACAAGCGGTTGTGGCGAAATGGCAGACGCGCTATCTTCAGGCGGTAGTGTCCTAGTGACGTGTGGGTTCAAGTCCCATCAACCGCACCATATAAGAAGCATAGGATTGATACAATTTTTCAATCCTTTTTTTTGCGCTAAATAGGGCTCTTTTAGACTTTTCATTATAAATAAGCCAGTAAAAATGCGTTTTAAAGTACTCCCTTTGTCAAGTACATATTAAATTGTGTAATGTAGTAAGTTATAAATCTTTATCAGTACAATCCCCTAGGGGATTCGCATTTTGATTTTTAAATGATTCATAGAACTCTTTTGGTG
>JAQVKB010000065.1 GCA_028694875.1 Candidatus Izemoplasmatales bacterium | reverse complement strand
ATTGCACATCATTTGCCTTTTGAATGAACTTCATGATACACTCGAATCACCCTCAAAAAAGGAGGATATCATGAAGAAACAAATTCTAGAAACAGCCAAGCTCGGCTTTCAATGGCCGATGGAAAACCCATTCTTATTTTGTGCTCACCACAAAGATCATTATCCTCAAGGAGATGAGTTCTTAGGTGTTGCCCCTAAATTACATAATCGCAAACTCGGAAGTGATTTCTCAGGCAATGATGGTTACTCTATGTACCACGGTACTTCTGTCCCTGGTTTTCCTTTTCACCCTCACCGTGGTTTTGAAACGATTACGGTAACTCTGGATGGTGTCGTCGATCATTTCGATTCCAATGGTGCCTATGGCCGATATGGAGATGGTGACGTTCAATGGATGACCACCGGAAAAGGATGTTTGCACGCGGAAATGTTTCCATTGGTTCATTCCGACAAAGACAATCCATTGGAACTCTTCCAAATATGGTTGAATTTACCAGCTGCCTCCAAAAAAGCAGAACCTGATTACAAAATGTTTTGGAAAGAAGACATTCCCGTCTTTCGTGGAAACCTCGTCGATGTGAAGGTGATTGCGGGAAATTACGAAGACTTATCCGCGATTGCATCTACACCCGTATCATGGGCATCGAATCGCGAGAACGGTGTTCGTATTTTACTCGTCCATCTTCAACCGGGAGGAGTCTTCACTTTGGAAGGTGTCGACGCGGAAGTGAATCGAAATCTCTATTACTATCAAGGTAATGGAACCCTTCAACTAGAGGATGAAGTCCTTCAACCGAAATATCGCGCCAAGTTGGATTCGACACAATCGCTTTCGATGAATGCGACAGAAGAAGCATGGTTTTTGCTTCTCGAAGCCAAACCCATTCATGAGCCAGTCTACTCCTACGGTCCTTTTGTCATGAATACCCGTGAAGAAGTCATTCAAGCGTATCGCGATTATGAAGAGAACGAATTTGGTGGATGGCCCTATCCGAAAAGTGACCCCGTTCACGAAAAGGATGCGGGTCGATTTGCGCGCTATCCCGATGGAACACTCGAAACCAAATCATAAAAGAAGAACGCAAAATCCATGGAACGGGTTTTGCGTTTTCCGTTTATCAAGTATAATAGTGGATTAGGAGTGATGTGTGATGTATATGGTAGAACTCAAGGATTCGAGACGACTTTTCATACGCGAAGCGAGAAAAGAAGATGCTCCAGAAATTTTAGAATATGTCAAAATCGTTGGCGGAGAAACCGACAATCTTTTGATTGACGGCAATGGTCTTTCTTTATCGGTTCACGAAGAAGAGGCGATTATCGAAGAACGTCATCTTGCGGAAACATCGAAAATGTTTGTTGGGATTGTCGATGGTGAAATCGTATCGATGGTTTCACTTACTGGATCAGTACGTTCCCGAATTCGTCACAACACGACGTTAGGCATCAGTGTCAAAAAGAAAATGTGGCATAGTGGGGTAGCTTCCGCCATGATGAATTATGCCATTGAGTGGGCCAAAAGCATTCCAATTCTCGTCAATCTTCATTTAGAGGTTCGCTCGGATAATTCCCGTGCGATTGCACTTTACGAACGGTTTGGATTCCAAAGAGTAGGCATATTCCCCCAAAAAGTCTGTGTCCAGAACGTGTATTATGATGAGATTGCCATGTTCCTTCCTTTGAGGGGGATTTCCGCATGAGTATGTTGTCATTGATTCGTCATCCAGAGCGATATCAAGGTCGCAAGAAACAGAATCGATACTTTGAAGGTTGGTACTTCAAACTCGTCAATCGGGAAGGCAATCTCACCCTTTCCTTCATTCCGGGAATTTCCAAAAACAAAAAGGATTCTCATGCCTTCATGCAAGTTATCCTTCGCGATGAGCGAGGAATTGGTACTTTAGAGACAAAGTATCTTCGGTTTGAGGTCGATGATTTCAACGTCACGGATGATCCTTTTGAAATTCAACTTGCTGCTCATCGCTTTTCCTTCTCTGGACTGAAGTTACAAAGTGATGAGATCCAAGGAACCATTCAGTTCTCCACCATTACGCCCATTCATACTTCGACAATTTCTCCGAATATCATGGGCCCCTATGCGTATCTTCAATTCATGGAATGTTACCACGGAGTATTAAGTATGTCTCATACTCTTGAAGGTTCTTTGATCTATCAAGGAGAGGTGTTGAACTTTTCGGGCGGAAAAGGCTACATTGAAAAGGATTGGGGCCGAGGTTTCCCAATATCTTATGTGTGGCTTCAATCCAATCACTTTGATCAAGAAGATGTATCGTTTCTTTTGTCTGTCGCAAAAATTCCGTTTGGATTCATGCATTACGATGGTATGATCGTGAATCTGCAAATTGGAAAAGAAGAATATCGTTTTGCGACATATAACGCGGCGCGAATTCTCAAAAAGGAAGTTCGAGAAGGGTATGTATCGTACACCATTCAAAAGCGCAAACTTCGTTTGGAAGTCGAAGCGAAAACGGCCAAAGCGATTGAATTGGTTGCGCCTAAAAGTGGAGTGATGGATCATGCCATCAAGGAGGGTTTATCTGGCGAAATTCACCTCCAATTGTGGAAGAAAAACCAGCTTCTCTATCAAGGAAAAGGAATTGCGGCAGGAATTGAAATTGTTCAAGCACTGGAATCCATTCAATAAAACGAGCGCTTCTCAACGAAGCACTCGTTTTTTATATAAATACTTATTTTTGAATTGGAAATGAGTTTATGGGTTATTCTCTTTTGATTAAAACACTTAAGGAGTCAATGAAGATGTTTAAATATCATATCCATTATATTTTCAGTTTGAGCTATATTTTTTTGTGGATAAAAATGCTTTCTATGTAAAGTTGAGAGGGATAATAGTGTAATCAAAACTCTATTTACCAAAAAACACTCTTATCTCTATAGTGTTCCCTTTGTCAAGGACGCGGTAATAAGCATTTATCGTTTTTCAAATGAATTCCACCATAAAAATCCAGATTATGCTTATTTAGCTTTTTTGTTCGCAATTGTTAGTAGCAACATGATTCCAGCGAAACCAGCTAGTGTCATCACCCCATAACCAGTTTCAGTAAACTTGGTTTCATATGGATCAATTATAGCAAAGATTCCAACAAGAAACAGCGTTAAAGAAACCACTAGAAACACAATGTTAAGGACTAGTACTAATAATTTATTCATACAGACCTCCATGAATTATATTTTATTGATCTATAATGAATTGTAACATTGGATATTTTATAGGTCAATAAGGAACGGGGAATAATCTATAGCGTAACTTCTCATAATGAATAAAAGAAAAGACGAAAAATCGTCTTTTCTTTTACTGAGACGAAGAGATTATACTCTTGGTCTTTTCTTATGCAAGGTAATGTTCTATCGCTTGACGGAAGAAGGCAGACATCCCTTCTTGATGTTGATCATAGTAGTGACGAAAACGTTCATCTTCGACATACATTTGAACCAAATTAAGGTGAGCTTCTTTGGAATAATGACCTTTGGGCCAATATCCTTCAATCCATTGCTTGTGTTTTTCACAAGCTTTCATGGCGAATTCGCCATAGGGATTGTTTTCATGCATCGCTTTTTGAAGCAAAGTGATGATGTCCTCTGCGAGTTGATTCAAACGTTCATGTTCCGAAAGTGTCATCGAGGCATATTTCTTTTGGCTTTGAGTAAAGACATCTTTACCATATCGTGCTTCGACTTCTTTTCGATACAATCGTTCGTTTTCATCCAAATTTGTTCGTTTCCAATGCTCAAACTTTTCAGTGTCACTCATGAAGATTTCCTTCCTTTCTGCGCGGAGCGTATCTTCAATCAGATGAATGAGGCTCAAGTCTCGCGAAACTCGTTGTTTCAACACTTCCAAATGCGATGTGAATATCTCTGATCGATTGGTTTCGGAATGCTGAAGAAGCGTTTGAATTTGAGCGAGAGAAAAGCCAAACTCCTTATGAATCAAGATTTGTTGGAGACGATCCACATCGGAAGATTGATAGGTACGCGCATTTCCTTCCGTTCTTCCGGATGCCTTCAAGAGTCCAATTTCATCATAATGACGAAGGGTTCTTGTCGAAATTCCGGATATTTTTGCAAGTTCTTGAATGGTCATGATATCACCTCAATACCATCATACATCTTGACGTAACGTCAATGTCAACGACTCTTTTCAAAAACTTTTCTACCTTGGACAAAGGTCATTTCTACATGAAACTCAGAATCAACGAGAACAAGATCCGCGTTCTTTCCAATCGCAATGGTACCTGTCGTCTCTTCCATACGAAGATTCTTCGCAGGATTATGAGAAGTCATTTTAATCACATCATCCCAGGATAGATTCAACAATGTTTGAATATTGTGGCAAGCTTGACTCATTGTTAACGTACTGCCTGCGAGTGCGCCGGCTGGCGTTCTCGCGATGTGATTTTCGACGTGGATAGAAGTTCCCCCCAAATCATACATTCCATCTGGCATCGATTTGGCACGCATTGCATCTGAAACTAGGATTACATGATCGACTCCTTTATTTTTTAGGAGTAATTGCATGGCTGTTTTGGATACATGGACACCATCGGCGATGAGTTCGGCGTAGGTGTTTTCGGATAGTAACATTGCTCCAACTACCCCAGCATCGCGATGGCGGAAGGGACGCATTGCATTATAGGCGTGGCTAAATCCTTTGACGCCATCTTGAATGGCGTCGAAGCAAATCTCGTCGGTGGCGTCACTATGACCAATGGCCGGGACAATTCCTTGTTTCATGCAAGATTGAATCAACGCTTTGGCATGAGGTAACTCCGGTGCCAATGTGACAATTTTGATCTTGCCACCCGATATCTTCATCCACGATTCTAACAAATCCACATCGGGAGCCCTCAATTTTTCTCGATCTTGTGCGCCTGCCATTTGGGGAGATAAGAAAGGTCCTTCGAGATGAACTCCCACACATGTTGCCCCGTTGATGGACTTGAAAGTCGCAATCGATTGAAGAGCGAGCTCAATCTTTTCTTTGGATTCTGTCATTGTCGTCGCCAAAAAGGACGTGACTCCTTCTTGAGCGAGGGCGACGGAAATGGTTTCGAGCGCTTCATGCGTGGCGTCCATCGTATCCGCATTCATCGCGCCATGAACATGTTGATCGACAAAACCTGGAATTAAATGCATTCCACGGCCATCCATGCCGCCTTCCTGTGCTTTGGAAATGGATTGGATGGTTTTGTCGAAGGTGATACTTCCATAGAAGGTTTCTTCATCGGTATGAATATAGACATTGGATAGGGTCGTCATCGTTTCCTCCTAGAGGTGTCTTAGAAATTGTTCCTTGTGATTGAGAAATTGTTTCATCATCCGTATGCCTGAAATATCGTCATAATCCACTTCAACGAGTTCTTGATCGAGTATTTCATAAATGGTCGCGTCCGGTACCGCCGCGACAATCGGTGAATGGGTCGCAATTAAGAATTGACATCCATTGCGAACGCCTTCCAAAATGAGCGCCACCAACGTCAATTGGTTTTGAGTCGAAAGCGGGGTTTCTGGTTCATCCAATAAATAGAATTGACCCTCTCGCAGACGTGAAGAGAAGAAATCGAGATAGGATTCTCCATGGGACGATTGCGATAAGTCTTTCTCATACATGCCATTGATTTCATGAAGCGTTCGAGCGAATGGGGTAGAAGCCATCGTTCTTGCGTATTCCGAAGCATTTGCATATTCCTTTTGAACGCGCTCGAGTTCTGCACGAGCCAGCTCTTTTTCTTTGTTTAACGATTCGATGTAGTTGATAAAAGTCAGCGATTCAAAGAAAAAGCCTTTCGGTTTGGTTGTTTTAGGACGATAATCGACAAAGGAAGCGTCTTTTCGCTTCTCACCATAAACATCATCATTAATCGCGTACAGACCAAACTTCGATTGAACAGCCTTCATGAATGTCGATTTTCCTGTCCCGTTTTCACCGACAAGAATCGTCACGGGAGATTTGAGAAGCATCGAAAATCCATTGGCGAAGAGTGGAATCGAGAACGGGTATTTCCCAGATTCGTTTCCCTTGATGATGATTTCTTCAATCACGACATCCACCTTCTTTCTTACCCATTATACCACATGAAAATCGATGCCACACTACTTGTCAATTCACTTGTCCGTAAATCGACTTGATAGTATAATGGTTTCAAGGAGGGATGCCCATGAAACACGAGACATCCTGCGGTGCCATTCTTTTTCAAAAGGATCATGAAGGTTTCCAATACCTCTTGATTCATATGAATCATGGACATTGGTCGATGCCAAAAGGACATATGGAACCAGGGGAAACAGAACATGAAACCGCGATTCGAGAAATCCTAGAAGAAACGGGATACATCGTAAAATTTGTGGAAGGATTTCGTCAAGTCGTCAGCTATTTTCCACACCCCAATGTGTTCAAAGACGTGATTTTCTTCCTCGCGTTGGTGATTGGAGGAA
>JAQVKB010000064.1 GCA_028694875.1 Candidatus Izemoplasmatales bacterium | reverse complement strand
ATTTGGATTAAGTTATGATATACTGTTACCAGAAAATGAGGTGTATGTAGATGATACGAATCGGCGTAGATGCCATGGGCGGAGACTATGCGCCCAAAGAACAAGTGGAAGGCGCGATGCTTGCCATCCAAAAAATCGACGATATCGAAATAACGTTGTATGGCGACGTTGAACAAATAAAGGCACTTTTGAAAAATGATGAACGAATCAAGATTGTGCCATCCCATTATGTCATCCCTATGGGAGAAAAAGATCCGATTCGAGCCATCAAAGAACATCCCGATGCTTCGATGTCGATGGCGCTTGCTTCGTTACGAAAAGATGAGAATGACGCGGTGGTTTCGAGCGGTGCGACCCAAGCTTTGATTGCGGGTGCACATATTCTCGTACGTCGTATGCAAGGATTCAAGCGGACCGCGATTGCGCCGCTCATTCCTTCGGTCTCTGGAAGACCGACAATTTTGCTTGATTCTGGCGCGAATCTAGAGATTCGTCCCGAGCATATGCTTCAACAAGCCTATTTCGCTGCGGTGTACTCCAAGGAAGTTCTAGGAGTAGAAAACCCGAAAGTGGGTTTAATCAACATTGGCACCGAAGATGGAAAAGGAAGAGATCTCGACAAAGAAGCATTCCACCTTTTCACCGAAACGGATTTGTTTGATTTTTATGGGAATGTCGAACCCAAACAAGTTTTGGATCCTCCTTGTGATATTTTGATTAGCGATGGTTTCACTGCGAATATCGTCATGAAAACCATCGAAGGAACCGCCAAAGGGATGGGCGTCATTCTCAAGAAAGAGTTGTCCTCGAGTCTGTTATCGAAGATTGGTGCTTTGTTTGCGATGAAGAGCCTCAAGCATTTTAAAAAAGCGATTTCGGCTGAAGAAATCGGTGGTGCCCTCATCTACGGACTGTACCGTCCTGTCATCAAGGCCCAAGGGGCTTCCAAAGCTTATGGATTTTACAATGGGATTCGCCAAGCTGCTACGATCGTTCGCAGTGGCGTCTTTGAGAAAGTCGAAGCTCGTTTGAAAGAAGTGAAAGCCAATGAATCCGAGTCCGAATAAACTCAAAGAACTTGAGCGTTTTTTTGGGCTGAATTTCAAAGACTTCACTCTTTTGGTTCGCGCGATGACACATTCCTCCTATGCGAATGAAAGCAATACCCGTAGCAACGAACGTTTGGAATTCATTGGAGACGCTGTGGTCGACCTCGCGGTTGCCAAGTTTTTGTTTGAGCATTTGGAAGAAGCTGAAGGTGTGCTTACAAAGAAACGAGCCCAAGAAGTCTGTGAAGCGAGTCTTCATCAATATGCGGAAAGTTTCGACTTGGGACAATATCTCTTGCTGGGGAAAGGCGAAGAAAAAAATGGTGGACGTCATAAGCCCGCGGTGATTGCGGATGCCTTTGAAGCGTTTCTCGGTGCCATCTTTCTGGATAAAGGCCTACAAGAGGTTTACAAAGTCCTCGATAAAATTGTTTTTCCAGTGATCAAACGCAACTTGAATCAAGAAGACAATGATTATAAAAGCAAGCTTCAAGAATTAGTTCAATCCGATAAGAGAACGCTAAACTATACCATCATATCTGAAAGCGGCCCAGCGCATGATCGTGAGTTTGTCTCGCGCGTGACCATGGATGATACCATCATCATGGGCGAAGGTATGGGGAAAACCAAAAAGGAAGCGGAACAAAACGCCGCACGTGCAACCCTTGAAAAACTTGCGCAAACGCCGATGGTGAAGGAGAATAAGGAATCATGAACCTTCCTGTGATGAAACGCCTGATCGACGAAGGCATCGTCGATTTTCCAAAATGGCTGATGCGAGGATACAAAGACATCCTCCTTACGGAAATGGAAACCGTCGTCATCCTAGAACTTTTCCGACAGAAGCAACAAGGAAACACCTTTTTGAATCCTTCCAAAATTGTCTCTGAAATGACACTTGCAAAGGATGATTTATTGACGATTTTGGATGGACTCATCATAAAAGGATATGTGACGATTCAGTTCAAAAAGCAAGCGAATGGGAAAGAAACGGAAGAATTCCATTTGGATGAAATCTACCGAAAATTGATTACATCTACGGAGATAGCGATTCGTGAACAACTTTTGAATGAAGACCCCACCTATCGTTCTGCGATTGAAGAAGTGTCCGCGTTAATCGAAAACCAATTTCAAAAACAACTCAAACCTTTGGAAATTGAAATGATTGACAAGTGGTTGAATACGGACATGTACGCCTTACTCGACATCAAAAAAGCGTTGCTCGATGCGATGAAAGCCAATCGATTCTCCATGAGTTATGTGGATAATATTTTACTCAAACGAAAAGTCCAATCCGAGAAGAAAAAGGCAACGACGACATCCAAAGGAAAGAAGTCGGTTGCCTTGCAATCGATTTTAGACGAATGGGACAAAAGCGAGTAGAACGCGCCAGGCGTGTCATTCAAGAACTCCATCAAATGTTTCCTGATGCTGCTTGTGAACTTCGTTACCAATCCGATGTCGAGCTCATGGTGGCGATCATCCTATCAGCGCAAACCACGGATCAATCCGTCAATGCAGCGACGCCTGCATTATTCGCCAGATACCGTAACCTTGAGGATTTCGCAGGCGCGAATCCGCTGGAACTTCAAGAATTCATCCGTCATTTAGGACTCTTCAAAACAAAAGCAAACAACATCATTTTGATGGCCCAACGCGTGCTTCAGGAATATCATGGCGTTTTTCCGAAAGACCATGATTCGTTGATGACATTACCAGGAGTCGGACGGAAAACCGCGAACGTATTTTTAGCAGAGTACTATCATATTCCCGCCATTGCCGTGGATACGCATGTTCATCGAGTGTCTTATCGACTCGGTTTGTCCATGAAGACGGACTCGCCGATTCTTGTGGAAGCGAAGTTGATGAAATTATTTCCGCAAGAAGAATGGATTGGAATGCATCACAAAATGATTCATTTTGGACGATATTTTTGTAAAGCGAAGAAACCAAGTTGCGAAAGATGTCCGATGCAAGATATTTGTACAACACCATTTCCTCAGTGAAGTGGTGTTTTTTATTTAGATATGGTTGATTTTTTTCTGAAATTATTCAAATTAAAAACTCTTTTCAAAAAAAGAATCATCATATATAATGTGAATAATGATGATTTTCATCTCTAATGTTTTACTAATAATGCGAGATTGCAGGGGGTTATGGATTCATGACATCGAAATTTGAACGCGATTTGAAAAGAAGAAGAGAGGAAATTTTACGTTTCTATTATCTAGAAATCGGCAGTGTCATCCGAAAACGGCGTTTGGAAATGAATATGACGCAAGAAGAGTTGTCCCGAGGAATCTTCTCGCATACATATTTATCCAAAATCGAGAACAATGCCATCGCCGTCAACAAAGACAGTCTTTATCTCATTATGGAACGCGTGGATATGTCCAATGCGGATTACATTTTACCAGAAGAGATGTTAGAAATTTTGGAAAAAGCCGTTCGTTATTTCTTTTTAGGGGATATCGAAGGGTATCGAGTCTTGGTGGACTCGATTCACCAATACGAATATGGAATCTTGATTGATTTGACACGCTTTGGTTATCATGTGTTATCACGAAATTTCGATGAAGCCCGACGAAACTATGAGGATCTTCATCGATACTTGGTGGCGTTGGAAGATTATGGCTTCACGATTTATGCGATTTTTGCGATTTTTTACTTGATTACTGTTGATGATATTGAATCGGCCAAAAAATTGTACGAACAGGCTAGAGGATATCATGCGATGACAACAGAGATGTTTGCGCTCTTTGAGTATGCAAAGTTCATCATCTATGGTCGGTTGGAATGGGGATTTCGTGCACGCGATGGTTTTGAAAACGCCAAGAATATTTTCTTGGAAGCGGATGCGACCATCCGCGTCCGTGAGATGTCGATGTATCTCCATCTGTTTCGACTCTACGAAGGCCAAATTTCCGATAAAAACGCTCCGATGTTCTTCCATATGGGCGAAAATCATCATCATCACCACGAATATTTGATCTTATCGAGCATGTTGGATCGATCCAAACGCGATTGGTTACTTCATGTCCCGCCCTCTTCCAAGTATTATCCGGAGTCGCTTTTTGCGAGATGTGTCCTTGCGCTTCAAGATGAGGAGGAAACCGCACTCCTAACTTCACGATATGCTTTGGAGACAGAAATCAACGAACGTGTTGAACATCGCTACTTGATTGATTGGCTAGATGTGTTACTGACAAAGGATGATTTTCGTTTGAAAGATTTTCTCATTCAAGAACTTTTGCCTCGTGTCACGAAACGACAACATATCCCACTCATGCGAAAAGTCACCGAGCAGATTGTGACCATTTTGGCAGAACACAAACGATACAAGGATTCCTATTCTTACCTCATGAAATTGCGTAAAGCCATCCGCAAGATTCAAGGTCCGATTGAAGAATGAAAAAAACCGAAGGTTCGGCCTTCGGTTTCTGTGTTTTATGGAAGTAGTTTCATCAGTTTTCTAGCAAGGTTGAGATACATGATTCCGATGTATTCGGTATCTTTGTAGATGGAAGGACCATGTTCTGGCTGTCCAATTGGTATTTGTGAAAGAAGCGGAACGAGCAATTTGTCCGCGACGGTCTTTCCGCCGCCCTCTCCAAAGATGAAATGTTTTTCTTCGCCAACCTCGTAAAACGACATGTTTTCAATCACACCAACGACTTCTTGTTTCAAATCCTTTGCGGCAAATCCTGCTTTGATGGCGATGTGCGAAGCGCTTGGATGAGGCGTCGTCACAAGAACAATCTTGGCATCCGGGACGTAGTTATTGACATCGAGCATGACGTCGCCTGTGCCTGGTGGTAAGTCGATGAACATGTAGTCCAAATCTTGGGACCATAAAGTATCTTCAAAGAAGATTTTCAAAACTTTTCCCAACATCGGTCCTCGCCACATCAACGCTTTGTTTTCTTCGACAAAGAACTCTGTGGACACCATTTCGATTCCATCGACGACATATGGGAAGACTTTTCCGTCGGCATTCCCCATCAGTTCGAGGGTTTCAATCCCAAGAATTTTAGGCATATTCGCGCCATAAATATCCGCGTCCATAATTCCAACTTTTTTTCCAAGGGTTGTGAAGGCATAGGCGAGATTGGCCGTGACGCTCGACTTTCCAACGCCACCTTTTCCAGATGCAATCGCAATGATTTTCGCTTTCTTGGTAAAGTTCTCTGGACGAGCTTGTTCGTATTCAATCACAAGACTTTTGAAGCCATATTCGGCTTTGACAATTTTGGCAATATTGCGAGTAATTCCAGACGTCATTTCATTGATTTTTTTCCCGACTTCCACGAGCAACATCACCGTTTCTGTTTCAGGATTTACGCCGAAATGTTTAATGGCATTGGTCTCCGCCAATGTTTTATTTCTCGAAGGGTCTTCGACGAGACCAATCTTCTCGAGCATTTCTTGTTGTTTGTCCATGCTGATTCCTTCTTTCTTTGGTTAAAATCCATGTCTATTATACCCTTTTTTTCTGAAAATGACAGTCTTTTTGCTTGTGTCTTGCGGCTCGGTTTACATTTTGAAAGTTTCGTTTTATAATGGGACTATCCATATCTTGGGAGGAACGACTTATGAATCCAATCCTCACGCTCGCACCAATACCAAAACTAGAGTCTTTTGACTCCTATCTCTTTATCGGACCACATCCAGACGATATCGAAGTTGGGGCAGGGGGACTCGTGTCGAAACTCGTTTCCGCAGGCAAACGCGTCACTTTTTTGATTGTCACAGATGGGGGCTCTGGCAGCAGCGACCCGAATGCGGATATCAATCAGGTCGTGGAGACGCGTTCCCTTGAGGTTCAACAATCGGCCACATTGCTCGGTGTTTCGGAAGTCTATGAACTCGGACTCCCCGATGGCGGTGAGTATCTTGAAATCGAGGCTGCGAAGAAAATCGCCCGCATTATTCTCGAAGAGAATCCGGATGTGATTGTCGCCCCCGATCCCAAACTTCCATCAGAAGTTCATCCCGATCATCTGAAGACAGGATCCGCCGCCCAAACCGCCATGCTCATGGCGGCCTACCCTTTGATGGCAAGAAGAAACCATATTCCCACGGATGTGGCACATTTTCGAGATCGGACGATCGCGTTTTATTATACACATCGTGCGAATTCATGGGTTGAACTAAGTGACGTTGACCTCGTCAAACGGAGTGCATCAATTCGTGCTCATGCTTCCCAGTTTCAAACCGAAGAGACCCTGATGCAAATTCTAGGTTACTTACAAATGCGTGGAAAACAAATGGGAGCTCGAATTGGAAAAGAGGAAGCCGAGGGCTATTTTGTGATGGCTCCGGTTCATCAACACTCTTTCCCAGAGATCAACGAGGCTATGTGATTTTTCTTGACTTTCAAGAGGAATAAAAGTATAATTATTTTGCTGTGTTGAGGTGGTTTCCGTGAAATGGACAATCCAAGAACTTGCGAAGATTGGGCGGTTTGGGTTCTCTATCAATGAGATGATTTCCTGTGATCGATTCCTGGCGCCAGATGATCCCGACATTCTGTCGATATCGGATGTTCACGTCGAAGGATCGATGCGAATCGTCAATCGTGAAGAGCGTTTTGAGTTTTCACTTCGCATCCAATGTACCTTAACC
>JAQVKB010000063.1 GCA_028694875.1 Candidatus Izemoplasmatales bacterium | reverse complement strand
ATCAAAATCGGCTTCCGCTTTGGCAATTTCCTCTGCGGTTTGACGATACTTTTTGGAATAGATTTTGTTGGTTTCTTCCCCAAAAATCGAGATGATGTACTTGCACGCCTCTTTGGTCACGAGCGTCGTCGATGGTTTGATGGCGAGTTTTCGGAACCAGAAAATTGGGTTGGCATAATTGAGAACTGTTTTCCCAACCGCAATGATTTTGTTGACTTTGAGTTTCTTTGAAAGTTTCATCAATTTCGAATTGTCAATCGCTTTTTTCTTGTTGATTAAGTTGATGATGGTAGAAACTCGGTAATTTTTGAAACGGCGTATAAATCGACCATTGACGAGAGTCTCTAGTCGATCCGTAATATATCTCGCCAAATCGATGATTTCTTGAACAGAGAGTTCATACATCGGGTATTTCGACTCTGGGAAATAATACCTGGCAATCTCATTCATCAGTTCGAAGGACAAATCAAACGCAACTTTGAAGTAGGCAGCGTCGGTGATTTTCGCCGTCTCGAGCATTTCTGTTTGTCTTGCTTCAATCATTTTTTGTACGGTTTGATCATCAAGACTCGTCATTTTCGAGAAACGAATTTTCGATTTTGTTTGGCGTTCTGTGACCAAAATCAAGGCGACGAACAAAGCAAGCAAGACAAAACCCGTCAAAAGACCGAGCAGAAATGTTCGCACATCGGCAAATGTCACAAGGAATAACATCGAGATCTTCCAAATGGTCACAATCACACCTCCCTTATTGCCTTACATTATACCGTAGGTAAACGGAAAATACAACTGTCTTCACGATTGCAAGAATGACGTGTTTGTGAGATAATGATACAAAAGGAAAAGAGGAGGAATCATGGAACGATACTTAATCGCCATCGATCTCGATGGCACCTTACTCTACGATTTTGATACCATCGACGAATCGCTCGCTGGTTTTCTCCGCGATTTTGGAAAAACAGGACACAAACTCGTGATTGCGACCGGTCGCCCATATCGTAGTTCTAGATTCATCTATGACCGATTTGAACTCGACACCCCGATCATCAATTACAATGGACTCCTGGTCACCAATCCAAAAGATCCGAATTTCCCTGAAATCAATTTTACGGTTCCTAAGGAAGTCATTATTGACATCTTCCAACATTGTCAAGAACATCTTCGGAATGGTTTCAGCGAAGTGGGAGACCATATTCATTTGTTGCGTGAGGAACATGCCATCGAGCCGCTCCTCCATCGCGCAGAGGATACCGTGGTCACCGTGGGAAATCTAGCGGAAACGCTCAAAGAAGATCCGCACGGATGCATCCTCATTGGTTGGCAAGGTCATGGAAAAGCGATTGAGGAATACATCACGACGAAATATCAAGGTCAAGTATTATGTCGCATTTGGAATCTCTCTGGAGAATTCGATTCGATCGTTGAGGTGTTTACCCCCGAATCCAACAAAGGAATGGCCCTCGAACATGTCGCAAAATATTATGGATTCGAAAGAGACCATATCATTGCGATTGGTGATGGTCATAATGACATTGAAATGATTACTTACGCAGGGGAAGGCATCGCGGTCCAAAATGCCCATCCAGAATTAATCGAGGTCGCCAGTCGTACACTTCCTTGGGGCCCTCGCGACAAGGCCATTCAGAAATATTTGGAAGAACGATTCCCGCAAAACGAGCACGCTGAATAGCGTGTTTTATTTTGTTTAAAAAAGCGCCGAAAACGGCGCTTTACTCTTATTTTGATTCTTCGCTTTTTCGTTCTTTGATTCCGACTTGAAAACTCATCGCAAGGGTCAAAAATGGAATCGAAAAAAACAAAACAAAGGATCTCCAAAAAGGGGAAGGAATAGGGTCGTCAACAATTCGGGAATAGACGAGCACTTCCGTCATTATCCCTTGATCGTAGACGTATCCAATTGAACCTGCAGGAAGAAAGAGGTATTGACCTGATTTTCGATGATATTGAGAATCAAGATACATATAGCCACTCACATCTTCCAATTCATGGTTGATGAAATTTCCACAAAACACATACCCTTGCCTGTCCCAAGGACTGAGGTCACTGACAGAACCAATCAATTCGGTCGGTTCAGGAATACCAAAGCTCATTTGCCATATTTCTGAGCTAACTGAAGCGAATGTTTGATTGTCGATGAAAGCTAGGTCATAAGCTTCATTGGTGTTTGTAAGTAACGCGAAGGGAGTATATTGAAACACATCCTCTTCGAAATTCCATGTGACGATATGATATGAACCTGAACTAGATCGAATCGACGCATATCCGCTGAATTCTTCGACAGCTACATCGTGCAATGACACATCCATCGTTTGAAATTCAACCAGTTCACTCCCCACTAAGTGGTAAATCACAGAACTGAATGTCTCATCATTCGTTTCATAACAATAGAGTGAAGAATCCATCCCAAATCCATACAACACTTTCTCGGAGGTAAGAATAAAATTGGCATTATGTTGTGGAAGTTCGACATAATACAAGTCCGTTCCATTGCCGATGGCTGCTTGCGCAAAAACATAGAAACCCGCGCCAAGAGCTACAACAGAATGAACGTTCGTCGCGAAAACAAATTTAGTTTCCATGGATTCGAAACTTTCTTGGAAGTCGTAGAGCACCACGACTTCACTTCCCGGAACATACATCAAGGCACCAAGTTCATCTGAATCCTCAAACACTCTTGCGGAATGAACTTGTGCATTATCCCATAAAGCTACCGTGGATTGAGATCGGACCTCCGTATACCTTGGAATGGCATCCAGTGACATGAAGGGTTCAAATATCGTTGTCACCACAATCATCGAAAGAAACAAACCAAGTGTGAAAATTAAATAAAAGACAGCTCGTTTCTTTACCGCGATGAATTGCATCATTCCGACGAGGAACACGACACCAAACGCGGCGAACATCAGGGATGCCCAAGGCACGATGAGAAACAAAAACGCGCGTAAAATTCCATACAATGGTAAAAACATCAAGAAAGGCAATAACAAGAACCTGATGGGCCAAGGAAGACGTGTAATAACGTCTTTTTCTTTGGATTCTTGAAGCAATAAAACTCCCACTTTTTGTCCAAACAATGCCGACAACGAAACAAGCATGTCAAGATCCGGGGTATTCAAACCTCTTTCCCAATTCGACACCGCTTGCGGTGTCACATGCAATGCTTCTGCCAATTCCTTTTGGGTCATCTTTTTGGCGATTCGAAGTTCTTTCATCTGTTTCCCGATGGCATGTTGGTCCAATGGAATCACCTCATCCCAAGCATATCGAAAAAAAGAAATATTGTCAATTGGAAATCTACCAAAGATGAACTCAAGCAAAACTCGAGCGCACAAAAAAAAGCGACTAAAAACGATAGCCGCCTCTTCCTTTTCCTCGATTTCGTTTTGCTTGGGAAACTGGGGTTCCCGAAGCCATTCGTTCCATGGTCTCAGGACGAATGTTGGACATCTGTTGCATCATCTTCTGTTGCTTTTCTAACGTCGACACCAACCGATTAACTTCGGTAGTGGAACGACCTGATCCTTTGGCAATGCGATTTCTTCTACCGCTGGAACGTTCAATCAATTCAGGATTGGAGCGTTCTTCTGGCGTCATCGAACGAATGATTGCTTCGATGTAGTGGATTTGTTTGTCATCCACTTTATCCATGTTGGCCATCTGCCCCATACCAGGTAACATCTTCAAAATTCCTGAGAAAGCTCCCATACGACGAATCATCTTCATTTGCTTGAGGAGATCGTTGTAGTTGAACTTCCCTGACATCATCTTTTCCATCATCGACATCGCTTCATCTTCGTCGATTTCTTCTTCGACTTTTTCAATCAAGGAAAGGACATCGCCCATTCCTAAAATTCGAGAAGCCATCCGCTCTGGATGAAAGACTTCGAGTTCATGGAGTTTTTCGCCGGTACCGGCAAACTTGATGGGGACTCCCGTCACTTTTCGAATCGAGAGCGCGGCACCGCCACGAGTATCGCCATCCAGTTTCGTCAGGATGCATCCCGTGACAGAGAGCGCTTCATGGAAGGCGCTCGCCACATTGACTGCGTCTTGACCGGTCATGGCGTCCACGGTCAAAAGAACTTCATCCGCTTGGGTAATCTTTTCGATATCGATCAGTTCATCCATCAAGGTTTCATTGATATGCAAACGACCTGCGGTATCGACAATCACCGTATCGAATCCGCCGTCTTTAGCGAACTTCAAGGCATTTTTAACAATCGTTCTCGGATTGACTTTGTCGCCTTCTTCGTAAACAGGAATTTCAAGTTGCTTTCCAACGGTTTTGAGTTGGTCAATCGCAGCAGGACGGTAGATGTCCGCAGCGACAAGCATGACTTTCTTTTCCAATGTTTTTTGTAAATAGGCACCTAGTTTTCCTGCGGTGGTGGTCTTACCAGCACCTTGGAGACCTACCATCATGATGACGGAGATTCCCGAAGTCTTCAGTTTCAAGGGTTCGGCTTGGGAACCCATGAGTTTGGTCAATTCGTCATTCACAATCTTAACGACTTGTTGACCAGGATTGAGACCTTTGAGAATGGCTTCGCCAAACGCAAGTTCTTTGACTTCGTCGGTAAATTCTTTGACAACTTTATAGTTCACATCCGCTTCCAGTAACGAGAGGCGGATCTCACGCATCATTTCATCGATGTCGTTTTCATTCAATCGGGCTTTCCCAGTCAATCGGCGAAGCGCCATTTGGAAACGTCCGGTTAAGTTTTCAAATGCCACGGTTATTCCTCCAATCGTTCGATGCGTTCGACCAGTTTCTTGGTTTCTTCATCGAGGTCGCGTTCTTTGAGTGCAGCGATGAGTTTTGCTCTAACTTTGTTGCGAGATTCAAGTTTCAATACCGACTCATATTCTTCGAGATGAGCGATGGCAATCTTGAGTTGATCATGAACCGCATTGCGGCTCACACCTTGAATCTCCGCAATTTCAGAGAGCGAATAATCATCCAGATAATAGTATTGAAAATACGTCTTTTGTTTCTCCGTTAAGAGACCTTGATACAAATCAAACAGTCGGTGATAACGAATTTTCTCATCGATTTGATCCATGGGAACCCTCCCCTTCAAACAAATCGGCGAACAAGCCGTAAATATAGTCTTCGATATCAAAATAATCGAGATCGGTGAGTTTTTCCCCCAATCCCACAAACGAGATTGGAATCGATAATTCATCGCGTATCGCAAGGACGATGCCACCTTTTGCGGTACCATCGAGTTTGGTCAACACGATGCCCGTAATCGGCGTCACTTCCGAGAAGATTTTTGCTTGTGACAATCCATTTTGACCTGTTGTCGCATCGACGACCAAATAAGTCTCTTGCGCATTTTTGCCAAGTTCTTTGGCGATGGTTCGTTGGATTTTGTCGAGTTCTTTCATCAAATTCACTTTGTTTTGAAGTCGACCTGCCGTATCCACCAACAAGACATCGACCGATTGCGATTTGGCTTTACGAATCGCATCAAACACGACGCTGGATGGATCGCTTCCCGCCTCTTTGGAAATCACTTCGCATCCAACACGACTTCCCCATACCTTGAGTTGGTCAATCGCTCCCGCACGGAACGTATCGGCTGCCGCGAGCATGACTTGTTTTCCGGATTGTTTGAGTTGATAAGCGAGCTTTCCAATCGACGTCGTTTTTCCAGTACCATTCACGCCGACAAACAAAATCACCGTGAGACCATTCTTTTCGAAACGAATGTTCGTATTGACGGTTTGACCTTTCAAATACGTCTCAAACATCGTATCGACGATGACACTTTCGAGTTGTCTTGGGTCTTCTATTTTTTGTTTTTTGGTAACATCGCGAAGCTGTTGAATGAGTTTGACGGTGGTATTCACGCCGATATCGGCCATAATAAAGAGTTCTTCGAGATGGTCAAAAAGCGCTTCATCCACTTTTTTGGACGAAGACAATACTTCTTTCAGTCCGGATAAAGCCCCCTTGCGGGTTTTCATCATCCCGATTTTGTATTTTTCTCGTTGTGCGGTTTTCTCTTTGGAAGAAAACAACTTCGAAAATAAGCCCATCGTCATACCCCTTTCCACGCAAAGACATTATACCATAAATTGGATGAAATCCAATCCTAGGAAAAACAAAAGAATCCGTTGCCGGATTCTTAACTTTCTTGATAACCGCAACCGACATCATCGAGGCAACGGACATGCTCGCCATCTTTGACGAGAAGGTTGTTGCAACTGGGACAATGTTGATGGGTGGAGGGAAGTGGGGAGATAAATTTGCAGGATGGATAATTCGAACATCCCAAAAAGTAATTTCCTTTGTTTTTTCCTTTTTTGGCGACACGCTCGAGAAGTGTTCCTTTGCCACATTCTGGGCAGACGATGCCGGTGTCAAAAGGCTTGTCCGCTTTTTCTTCAGAGGGTTTGATGTATTTGCATGTTGGGAAGTTGGAGCACGCTTCAAAGGGGCCGTATTTCCCATGTCGCAACACCATCTTATGTCCACATTTCGGGCAAATTTCACCGGTTTCTTCTGGCTTTTCTTTGTCCATTTTATGACTCGCGTGATCCACGAGCGGTGTGAAATAATCATAGAATTCTCGTAATACGTTCTCGCCTTGCTCTTTGTTGGAAGCGACTTTGTCGAGGACGTTTTCCATTTGTTTGGAGTAATTTGAAGAGATGAATTCA
>JAQVKB010000062.1 GCA_028694875.1 Candidatus Izemoplasmatales bacterium | reverse complement strand
AATGTCCCTCGGGATTGAGGTAAGTGCTATCATTTCAGGTAATGCTATGATGTTTATATTGCCATTTGTTGTGATTTGGATAATTGTTGGTGGTTTTTTTGGTTTCTTTAGTAGATTTAAAATTGATGAGAACTCAATTGAAATCAGTGGGGATTTCTTGATAGAAGAAAAAAGAAAAATACAAAAGAAACACAGCATTCAGTTTTCTGATGTTATTGACTATAAGAAAGAGCAAATAAACAGTGATATTGACTCCTATTTTAATCCAATAGAACTTACTTCAAACACTAGGCAGCGATATCTCACCATGTATGGATATAGCACTATTATGTGTATATCATTCTATCTTAAGGATGGTAGTAAAGAATGCCTTATAACGAATAGATATTCTACAAAACAGATAGAGCAACTTGAATTATTACTCGATAAATACATCCGCAAATCAGTTGATCAAGAGATTGAATATAATTCGCAGAAAGAAAACGATAATCGGGAGATTACAATTTCAAGATTGAAGTATCCAAAATACATTAACGTATTCTTTACTCTATTTCTTATTACGTTTGTAACTTATGCGATTCATTCTGGAATTTTGGGTGGAGACGCACATAATGGGTTTATTAGTGGTGACCTATATTATGTTAGTTCTCATGGTAGAGATACATTAGTATCATATGAAGAATGGCGCCTAAATTATATCTTAGGTATTTTGATGTTTATCTCAGCAGGATTATTGTTTCCTAGTACTATACATTTCCGTATCAGGCAATGGTTGAAAGAACGCAAAAATTAAGACTTGAGATGTGGTGTGATTATGATTGAAAAAGATTAGTTGATAGTACAATCATAAGATGTATTGAAGTCAGAAGAGTTCAAGAAAAAGATTAAAAGATGTACAAAGGATATTGGAGAATTTGTTCTTGCTTTTTTATTTCTCTATTTGTGGTCTATTTCAATCATGCAATTACAAAATAGAATCAAATAAAATCACGACACACTTGATGTCACGCGAGAAGTATCGGAAGATATCGACGATATGTGAGATGTTGTCTTATCTCCAAGGTATTACTATTTAGGGGCAGCCGTTCATGCTAAAATTATCCTCATTGATGGTGCTGAATACTATTTTATGTCTTCAGGTGACTTGTCAATAGGAGATCGAGTATCCATAGTATATCTTCCAAATAGTATATTTGTTCTTGAAAGTAACAAAATCGTTAATGGACCTTTGAATTTGAGTTTTTCTTGGTATAATGGTTGCGATATTATCATTATTTCACTCCATATGAGAAAATGATTTTACGAATTCATCCCAAGGGTGAGTGAGTTGTCGAAATTTGCTTTTTTGTACGTAGGTATGACCTATCCATCTGTAGTCAAGACATGCTCTCACGGAAATAGTTTCATCTTCATTGAGTTACAGACTGTTTTCTCACACAAACGGACGAAATTTGAGGAGTGAATGTGTTCCGCTTGGGTTATTTCGTATATTCTTGTTTCTATATCTCGATATTCGAAATTGGATGCATCGTCACCTCGATGCATCTTTCTTTTTTCAGCGATTTATGAGAAGAGATTGAATCGGCAATGATATAATATGAAAGGTAGAAAGGAGGCTGATTGGAATGTCTTTTGAACTGTTAGCACCAGGCGGAAGGTTTGAGATGCTTCGTGTTGCCATTAACAGTGGCGCGGATGCGGTTTACATCGCTGGAAACAAGTTTGGCGCACGTGCCAACGCGAAAAATTTCTCCAAAGAAGATTTGCGCGAAGCCATTCAATTTGCACACCTTCGTGGAAAAAAGATCTATGTTACAGTGAACACGATTCTGTTTGACGATGAAATGGACGATTTGCTTCAAACGACCGATGAACTCGTTCGTCTAGGCGTCGATGCGTTGATTGCCCAAGATTACGGCGTTCTTTCCATTCTTCTTCATCGCTATCCTCGCGTTGCCATTCATGCCTCGACGCAAATGAATGTCCATTCGTTTTCGATGGCGAAAAAACTGACCGACATGGGAGTCACGCGCATTATTTTGGCGCGGGAAACACCACTCGAAGTTATCAAAGAAATCCATCAAAGCCTCGATGTTGAGATTGAAGTTTTTGTTCATGGCGCTTTATGTGTGTCGTACTCTGGCAATTGTTATTTGTCTGAAATCATTGGTGGCCGAAGTGGAAACCGTGGCGAGTGCGCGCAACCTTGTCGTTTACGTTATCGCCTTGAGAAAGACCAAAACACGCTCTTCCCGGAAGAACACGTGTTGTCGATGAAAGACTTAATGACCCTCGATGAGATGACAACGTTGGTCGAGGCTGGCGTGAGTAGTTTCAAGATTGAAGGTCGGATGAGAAGTTTGGAATATGCGTTGGAAACGGTCTCCATCTATCGAGAAGCGCTCGATCATTTGACGCAGAAACCGTCGCACCACGAATATCAACGGCTTGCGACGGTCTTTAATCGCGAATTCACAAAAGGATATACTTTGGGAGATACCCCTCTTCAAGTGACAGAGAGAAGTCGCCCCGGACATCGTGGCATCAAAATTGGCAAGGTGATCCAACAAATACGCGGAAAAACACAGATCCTTTTGGAAGAAGAACTGTCCGTTGGTGATGGTATTCGGGTGTTGTCTCCAACAGAAACAGGCGACAAAGTATCGAAAATCATGAAAGATGGGTTCGCGGTGATGACGGCGCATCCCGGGGACACGATCACGATTGATTTACGTGGCGAAGTCTTCCCCGACGATGAAGTGTGGAAAACGCAAGATCAAGCGGTCAAAGAAGAAGCATTGCATCGCGATGCGGATTCCATCAAATCAGCCGCCATTCGCGTTGTAGCTTCGGCGAAAAAAAATCAACTTTTGTGGGTGAAACTGTTCTTTGGCGAAATCGAGGGAATCGCATTTTCGGAAGAACTTATCCAAGAAGCCAAATCCATTTCCACCACCAAAGAAGCGTTTGAAACCCAATTATCGAAATTTGGGAATACCCCATATGAAGTTCTTTCCATCCAAACAGAATTGGATGAAGGTTTGTTTTTGCCAAATGGCATGATCAACGCCATCCGACGTGCCGCCTTGGATGATCTGATCCATAAACTCGTCACGCGAGAAGCGCCAGTGATTGTCACTTCTTCCAAGATTCCGACGATTCCATCCATTTTCAAACAAATACCATTAGTGGTTTCTGTCGAAACCCAAGCACAATATGATGCGTGTGTTTCCTTAGGAATCCAAGATATCGTGATCAAATCGCCACTGATTATGCATGCTTCTTCGGATATCATCGCCACGCGAAGAATCAAATTACACGGACTTGACGAAATCCGTGAAGCACGCGTCATGATTCAAGATTTTGGTGATTTTGAATCGAATCTAGATAAAGAAATTTGGACCGATCTGTATCTCAACGTATCGAACTTATCATCTGTGGAATCGATGTTTCAAGAAGGGGCCAAGGTTGTGACGCTGTCGATGGAACTGACTTCAGCACGCGTTGCGGCGTTGGCGGATGCTTTCTATGAACGACACCACCAAGTACCATCTCTTTGCTGGCCAGTGTATGGCCGCGTCGATGCGATGATCACGAGATATTGTCCCATTGCGGTCAGTGAAAAAGTCAAAAAGGTTCCATGTCGTATCTGTGACCTGCATGATTATGCCCTAAAAGATCCTTCTGGGAAGACGTATCCGCTTCGGACGGATGATCAATGTATCGTCCGAATTTTGGCAGACAAACCCCTCTCTCGCATTCATGAAATACCCACTCTACAAAAGAAAGGGATTATCCCCATGGTTCTTTTGACGACCGAGGATGAAACAGCGTCCTTGTCTCTCTTAACCAGGGTGCTTCAGGTTTCAAATCATGTTTAATATCTATCGCAAACTCAAGTGGTTTATTCTCGAGGAAAAGAAGCGCTATCTGCTCATGCTTTTCCTCCTTTTGCTGATATCCTTTGTGGCGCTTGTCCCTGCGAAACTTCTCGGTATGGCCATCGATATGATTGTCAATGGCGGTGTTTCAGTCATTGCCCTGACAAGGATTGTGCTATTGATGGTGGCGGTTCCCATGTTTCGGTATGGGCTGAGTTTCTTTTACAACCATATGATGACAGTCGAAGCACAAAAACTCACGTACAAGCTTCGCCAAAAATATCTAAGACATTTGTTTGAGATGGATTCGACGTTTTATGAAACCTACCCCAAAGGGGATTTGATTTCTCGCGTGACCAACGACCTTGATGCGATTACGGTCGCCGCGACGTCACTTTTGGAAGGATTAATTTTCAACGTCGGAACGATTCTCTTCGCGATAGCGATCATGGGCTTTTCGATTTCGTGGCCGCTTACGTTGGTTTCGGTCACCATCATGCCAATTGCACTAACCATTCTCAATATTATCCGTTTCCAAAAACGAAAATACATTCGAATTCATCGTGAGATCTATTCTGAAATGACAGAAAAAGTCTTGGAATCTGTGGAAGGCATGAAAGTCATACGTGCTTATGTTCAAGAAAAAGAAGATCTCGCCAAACAAGACCTTGCGATTGAACGCGATATTGAATCTTGGAGATATATCGTCCGGTTTGAAAACTGGTTCAATCCCTTGTTTGAAGTTGTCTATGGCATTTCCTATATTCTGGCATTTGGTTATGGAATCTTCCAAATCGTCAATCAAGCCATCACTGTGGGGGAACTCGTCACTTTTGTTTCGTATTTGGGAATGCTTTACGGGCCGATCATCTCGATTTCCACGATTTTCTCTCAGATTAACAATGCGACGATATCCGTGGATCGATTTGAAGAAATCATGGATAAAATTCCTACCGTCAAAGACGATGCGTCTTCGAAAGAAATCATTCGATTCCAAACCATTCGTTTTAAGAACGTGACCTTCCAATATCCTTTCGACGCACAGCCCGTCATACGGAATATCACGTTTGACCTGCAAAGCGGTCAAACGATTGGCATTGTTGGACCTACAGGATCTGGAAAATCGACGTTGATTCGACAACTCCTTCGGGAATTCAACGTCACTTCCGGAAGCATCTTGATTGATGGAGAGCCGATTGAGTCGTATAAAATCGACGATGTCCGTGAACTGGTAGGGTATGTGCCCCAAGCGCATATGCTTTTCAAGAAAACCGTGGATGAAAATATCTTGATTGGAAATCCAACCGCTTCACATGATCAACTGGACAAAGCGGTCAAAATTGCGGATTTTGAAAAAGACATTCTTTTCCTTACTGATGGATACCATACGATGGTTGGAGAAGCGGGTTCCACGTTATCCGGAGGGCAAAAGCAACGTCTCTCGATTGCGAGAGCGTTGGTCAAAGATCCTCAGATTTTAATTTTGGATGATTCGCTTTCTGCCGTCGATGCTAAAACCGAAGAAAACATCATTTCGCATTTGAAAGAATATCGCGGTTCGAAGACGAATATCATCGTCGCGCACCGTTTTTCGGCGATTCGCGACGCGGATTTGATCCTTGTTTTGGAAAAAGGAAAAATCTCACAACGAGGAACGCATGAAGAACTATTAAAACAAGAAGGCTGGTATAAAATGCAATATATCCAGCAAATCTCGATGAGGTGACGCCATGAAATCAATGCGTAAAGTATGGCGTTACATCGCCAAATACAAAAAACTTTTGGTCATTACCTTCACCGCGATGATCCTTGTTCAAGCCTTATCCTTAGTAGCGCCACTGATTGTCAAAAGCATCCTTGATGATTATTTGGTCGGAATTGAGAATCCTTGGTATGAAACGACAGCGGGAAGTGCGGGTGCTGTCATGTATCAAGACACCTACTTCACCCAAGAAGACCAAACCGGATCGGAAGTCTCGATTGTCATTGTGGGGGGTTCTTATTATTTCGTGGAAGGAACCATTCAGGCGGGTGAACGGAGCATCTCAGGGGACCAGTTGACGATTACTGCACAAGATGGCACGACCCAAACAGTGAGTGCCATCCAACTTTCCTCGACATGTTGCTCTTTATGGTATCAGTGCCGTTTTGTTCCTTCCAAGCGGAACCATTGTATACCTTAGTTAAAGGTGGACTTTGTGATGTGTCCACCCATAACTGACCAGTATAAGGATTTTGAGGAGCACTAGTTCCTGTATAAACATCATTCAAAGAATAAATTGTATATTGAGCTTGTGACCTCATAAAGCACCTCCTAAAGATCGACTTCAACCATGAAAGTAGCCTTCGTAGTAACATCGGTATTTGAAACAGACAATGTCTTACCTGTCTTATGTCCTGAAGTACCCCATGAAGTATCTATCGCACCATCTTTGTTATATTTAGTCCATGTATAAGTACCAGTACCAGCTGCGTCGATTTCAGCACCCGCTTGATAAACCATAGCTTTTAACGTTGTACTTCCTTGACCATTCTTAAATACATCTCCACCTGTTGAGGTAATGACAACTTGAAGTGGATCTGCATTATCTATGAAAGTTGCAACATCAAAAAACTTAGAATTGTAAGTGTTTGACGCGGAATCGGTATCGGTAGCACAACATTTGAATACTGCATAGTTATCTACTGCCGCAGCATAAATTGTGATCGTTGCAGTCGTTGTTCCTGTGTACTTGCCAGTAGTATCAGATAACTTCTTCCAGCCAATACCAAAATCGGCATCGTATCCTGTTGAACTTGAACTTGTGACGGACGAATC
>JAQVKB010000061.1 GCA_028694875.1 Candidatus Izemoplasmatales bacterium | reverse complement strand
CCTATGCTTACAACAAGAGTCATTGGATTATTATCATTTTGCTCAATCCGATTTTAGGTATTTTGTTGTACATGATTTTTGCCCGTGATTTCGCGAAACGGAAATTTCATAAAACACGTCCGCTGATTGCGTCCAAAGCGTTCCTCGGTTTGGAAGAAAATACGTTTCCGATGTATGATGCCCATCCCTATGGCGATCTGTTTCATTTTATTCACGTGACTTCCGGACGGAGCGTCTATGAAAACGATACTTCCGTGAGAATTTTAAACAATGGCGATCAATTTTTCCCCAAACTCAAAGAGATGATTACGCTCGCCAAAGACTATATCTTAATGGAATTTTATATCATCAAATCCGATCATATCGGAAGAGAAGTCATGGACCTTTTGAAAGCGAAGGCCATCGAAGGTGTCAAAGTATACATCATCTATGACCACTTCGGATCCAACAAACATTTGGACAAGAAATACCTTGCTTCATTGAAGGCGTCCGGTGTTCATATCGTGGCGTTTGACCCTCAAACGCTCTCCGTCTTCAACTCCAATCTAAACTTCCGAAACCATCGCAAAGCGACGGTCATCGATGGACACACTGGATTCATGGGCGGAATCAATTTGGGCGACGAGTACAATCATGCTTCCGCTAAATTTGGATTTTGGCGCGACACGCACATGATGATTCAAGGCAACGGCGTGACCTCGATTCAAAATGTTTTTGTGAAGGACTGGTATTATGTCACGGGGGATGTCCTTGATTTGAAAATGGACAAGTCCAACGAACATGTGCCTGGCTTGTTTGCGGTGATGGAATCGGGGCCCGATTTTGAAGATGGATTGATTCGCGATGCCTACATCAAAATGATGCACCACGCGAAATCTTCGATCAAAATTGTGACTCCATACTTGATTTTGGAGCCGGAAATCATGTCGGCCATCAAGATTGCGAGAAAAAGTGGTGTTCAAGTTCACTTGTTGGTTCCGGGTCTCCATGATTATGTCATGGTGGGGTATGCGACGCTGTCGTATTACGAACAGTTGCTCTCGATGGGCGTCAAAATCTATGAATATCAAGATCATTTCGTCCATTCAAAGATTTTGATTATTGATGATACGTTGGCTTCCCTAGGCAGCGTCAATTTCGATCCGAGGAGTTTCCATTTGAATTTTGAAGTGACTGGAATTTTTATGAATGCGGCCGTGGATGATTTGGTTCAAGCGTTTCATGAAGACATCCTCGTCTCTCGTGAAGTCGACTTGGAAACATGGAAGAAACGCGGTTTCTTCCCGCGTTTGATTCAAGGACTGTTCAATTTGTTCAGTCCGATATTCTAAGGAGGAACACATGGGATTTGTCGAATACATGGCAATTGCGATTGCCGTTTTGCTCGTTGTTGTGATTGTTTTGCAGTTTGTTTTTCGTGCCAAATCTGGGGATTCAAGCCAGCTAGTTCAACACTTTGACAGCTTGGAAGACGCGCTTCGAAGAGAACTCGAAGAGACGCGCGCCAATATGACGTCGACCGTGTTTAAATCGATGCTGGAGTTCAATACCAGCGTCAATGCGCAACTCTCGGACTCGGGCGAGCGTTCCGTGAAAAACATCGCGGAGTTCCAAGATAAACTGAACACACGGATTGCGGAAGACTTCAAAGGGCTTTCTGAAACGCTCAATCTGAAGATGGCGGAAATCAATACGAAAGTTGAGGATCGACTTTCCAAAGGGTTTTCGGAAACCAATCAAACCTTCGTTCAAATCGCCGAAAGAGTCAAGGTGATTGACGAAGCGCAGAAGAACATCGAGTCTCTTTCCAATGAAATGATTGGGCTGCAAAACATTTTAACCAACAACCAATCTCGTGGTAGTTTCGGTGAATTGTCGCTTGCCCAAATCTTGTTTGCCGTGTACGGCGAACAACACAAGTTTTACGAAATGCAATATACGATTCGCGAGCAACGTGGAAAACAAGACTATGTTCGAGCGGATGCAGTGGTCTTCTTACCAGAACCCAATGGGATGATTGCCATCGATTCCAAGTTCGCCTACTCCGCTTACGCTAAACTTTTCAACAACAAAGATCTTTCCGCGGAAGAAGAAACCAAGCTCCTCCAACAACTCTCCGCGGATGTGAAAAAGCAAATCACGGAAATTGCGTCGAAGTACATCATTCCCGGAAAAACTTCGGAATACGCCGTGATGTTCGTTCCCAACGACGGTGTGCTTGCGCTGATTCATTCCAAACTGGATAATGTCACTCAGTATGCCGCCGAGAAGCGCGTGACGATCGCAAGCCCGACAACGTTGATTCCGTTACTCTCTACGTTGAAGGTTTTGTATTTGGATTATGAGCGTAGTCAACACTCCGTGGAGATTACCAAACAGTTACTTCAATTGAAGAAACAGTTCGCGATTTTTGAGAAGGTTTGGACGACATTAAACAATAACATTCAAAGTTTGACATCACAAAGTGCCACCGTAAACTCACGTGTTGAACACATCACGCAAGGGTTTACGAAGATCCAAGAAGAGCATTCCTTTGAAGTTCAAAATGATGACGAAAGTTGAGTAGTTTGCGCTTTTCGGGCACTTTCCATCGAAAAAAATCTTGCAATGAAACGCAATGCGTTGTATAATACTTTTAGCATCAAAATATTTTAAGGAGAAACAAATGAACGGAACAGTCAAATGGTTTAATGCAGAAAAAGGTTACGGATTCATTACGGATGAGAATGGCAAGGACATCTTCGCCCACTACTCCGCAATCAAAGGCGAAGGGTACAAGTCCCTTGAAAACGGCCAACCTGTCACTTTCGACGTTGTCGAAGGCGCGAGAGGTCCACAAGCCGCGAATATTGAAAAGCAGTAATCAACCTGTAAAACCAAAAAAGAAGGACACCGCAAGGTTCCTTTTTTTTGTTCTCATCTTGCGTTACACGTGGGAACGCGATACAATGAGGGTGTTTCAAACTGGGGTAGGGGGAAACAAAGTGTCACCACATGATGTTCAGAGACATTTACCTAAAAAGGAACCAATGCTATCGGCGGAAATGGCGACATTCCGTATTTTTCTCATATACATTGCAATCGGAGTTTTGTGGATTTTGGGGTCCGATAAACTCCTTCATTTGATTGTGACAGACCCCGATTTGTTTTTGAAGGCGGAAATATGGAAGGGCTGGTTTTACGTTTTTGTGTCGGGGCTTGTTTTCGCTTGGATCATATTGAAGCGGATTCGCGTGTATCTGCACTACCTGAATGAATACACTGTCGCCTACGAAAAAATCCAGCAAATGGAAGAAGACCTTTACCAAGCGGCTTATTTCCATACGCTCACCAAATTGCCGAGTCGATTGGCCATCAAACAAGTCATTCTCGATTGGATTGAAAACAGTCCCGAAGAGCCATTTGCGTTTGTCTATGTCGATCTCGATGATTTTAAGCATGTGAACGAAACAATGGGTTACGAAGCAGGAGATGCCATGCTGAAAGGGGTCGCAGATGTCTTACGCGAGGAAATTCAGGAGTCTTGGTTTCTTTCCCATTCAGCGGCCGATGAATTCCTTATCTTCGTTCCTAACGCAGTCGATGACGAAGCATTAATAACTTCCATTGATTCCATCCGAAACAAAGTCGAAAAAATGTGGGAGTTCGGGAATCAACAATTCTATTTGACCATATCCACTGGTATTACTCATTATCCTGAAGATGGAACCTCGTATTTAGAATTGCTTCAAAACGCGGACATCGCGCTTTCTGCCGCGAAACAAACTGGCAAATCCCGTACTGTGATGTACCATCCCACTTTAAAAAACGATACACAGCGTTTGATTGAGTTAACGACAGAAATTCGTCATGCTTTGGAACGCGAAGAACTTTTTATGGAGTATCAACCTATCATCAACATGGCTACGAAACAAATTGAAGGAGTCGAAGCACTTGTTCGATGGGCGCATCCGCAAAAGGGCTTGATTTCCCCGATGGAATTCATTCCTCTCGCTGAAAAATCACAAATCATCACGTCAATTGATACCTATGTTTTTACCCATGTTTTTGCACAAAAGCGCATTTGGGACGATCAAGGGTTTGGCAACCTCTATGTCACCATCAATATGTCGAGAAAATCTCTTTCCAGTCCTTCGATGCTCACTGAGATTGAGCAACTTGTTCATAAACATGGGATTGAAGCTTCTTCCATCCACATCGAAATCACCGAAACTGCGGCGATTTCTCATGTGAATTTGACCGTACGAACCTTGCAAGCGCTGAAAAAAATCGGGTTTCATCTGGTCATGGATGACTTTGGAACGGGGTATTCTTCGTTAACCTATTTGGAAAAACTCCCCGTCGATGTCATCAAGATTGATCGCGACTTCATTTGGCGTGTTGCGGGTCGCGAGAAGAACAAAGTCATTCTCAAGTCCATCATCGAGTTGGTCCACTCTTTAGGAATGAGCGTCATCGCCGAAGGCGTGGAAACGAAAGAACAATTGTCGGTCATCGACGAATATGGTTGCGATGCCGTCCAAGGGTTCTATTATTCTCGTCCAAAATCGCCAGAACGCGTTTTCAAGGAACCGTTAGGCCCTCTCCAAAAAGAGTTATTTCTTTTTCTTGATTCCGTGCCTCGAAACGCATATAATGGTATCACGAAAGGCGGTGTTTCCGATGCAACTATACAATACGTACACTTCATCCTTAGAGACCTTTGTGCCTCGTATTTCAGGGGAAGTGTCCATCTATGTTTGCGGTCCCACCGTATACAATTTCATTCATATTGGTAATGCACGCCCTGTCATCGTTTTTGATACGTTACGTCGTTATTTCGAATCGAAAGGGAACGTTGTTCGATTCGCCTCCAATTTTACCGATGTGGACGACAAGATCATCCAAAAAGCCATCGCGGAAGGGAAACCGGAACTCGAAATTTCTTCGCGATATATTGAAGCATTCCTCAAAGATGTCGCGGATTTGGGATCCAAAACGGATTATATTCAACCGAAAGTCACCGAATATATGGCGCCGATCATCGCTTATATCGATCATCTCGTACAGACAGGATATGCGTATGTAGTGGAGGGTGATGTCTATTTCCGTGTTTCTAAAATCGAAGAATATGGCCATCTTTCGAATCGAAAAATCGATGATTTGCAAAGTGGCTCTCGTGTTGAAATCAATGAGAAAAAGGAAAACCCCTTGGACTTCGCGTTATGGAAAAAAACCAAGGAAGGCATTACCTGGGAAAGTAATTTCGGACCAGGACGTCCAGGATGGCATACCGAGTGCTGCGTGATGATTGATGAAATCTTTGGCGGCGCCATCGACATTCATGGCGGCGGCGCGGATTTAATCTTCCCACATCATGAGAATGAAATTGCTCAATCCGTCGCAACCCATCAACATGGCATCGCCTCTTTTTGGATGCACAATGGGAGATTGAATATCGAAGGTAACGATTCCGAAGAAAAAATGAGCAAATCGGCGGGAAGCATTGTTTGGGTCAAAGATTTGAAAGACAAACTCGCGTTCCGTTTGTACGTCCTCGCGACGCATTACCGGGCACCGCTCAATTTTAGTTTTACGCACCTTGAAACCTACGAAAAAGAATTCCAAAAAATGACGCAAACGATTCATGCGATGAAGCGCAAATTGGATTTGGCGAATGAACTGGTTGGCGACAGCGCTCATCAAGAGGATCTAGCCTCCATCCGTGAACGCTTTGACGCGGCCTTGGAGTTGGATTTCAATACGCCAAACGCGATCACCGAGCTTCAAGCGTTGCTCAAAAGCATGAACATTTTGTTGAGGCAACCTTTTGATGCGGCATTATGGCGTCAAGCGCTCGTTTATGCGGATGAAATGACGGAAATCTTGGGTCTTCAAGTTCCTTACTCTCCATTGTCATTGGCAGATAAGGAATTGTTTGATCGATGGGATGATGCCAGAAAAAACAAAGACTTTGCCAAAGCCGATGAAGTTCGTGGCGAACTTCAAAAGAAGGGTTTGTTGTGAATCAATTAGCCGGACTGACGCTGGCTTATTTAGGCGATGTCACCTATGAATCCGCGGTTCGAGAACGATTGATTGGTCGAGGATTAACCAAAGTCAATGACTTGCACCGTGCGGCCATAAGGTACACCAGCGCCGTTGGGCAAGCGAAAGTTGCCAAAGTCTTGTGCGGATCCTTCCTCTCAGAAGACGAAATTGCCGTGTTCAAACGTGGCAGCAACGCGTCTTCGGGAAGAAAACCTAAGAACACCGATTTTGAGACTTATCGACACGCGACAGGACTCGAAGCTTTGATTGGTTTTTTAAGAATCGAGAAAGCAGAAATACGACTTGAGGAAGTTTTACAAGAATGTTTTCAAATCATTGAAGAAGACGAAGATTAATTCGTCTTTTTTCGTGCCAAAGGCTCACGGATTTTTCAAGAAAAAATAGGAAGAACCATGATATAATGGAGTTGGTGATTTTATGAGTATACAAATCCATGGGCGCAACGTCGCTCTTGAGGCCCTTTCAGCCAACGCCAATGTGGAAAAGGCGTTTGTCATGGAGGGTCTTGACCCCAAATTATTACAAACTTTATCGCAACACCGAATTGACTTTGTGACGTTTTCCAAAGACGAGTTCAAACGCAAGTTTCCTGCAGATGCCCAAGGGATTACGTTGGAAATTAGCGATCTTGTCTCACCTACACTAGAAGAAGC
>JAQVKB010000060.1 GCA_028694875.1 Candidatus Izemoplasmatales bacterium | reverse complement strand
TCGTGATAAACAAACGCATTTATATTATATCGAATAATCGCGAAATGTCAACGTTTTTTCTTACAAAATACCACGCCTTGAAATGGAGCCAATACTACTTTTGGAGTCAACTCCAATGATGTTTTTAGGTTGGTTTCGAGCAATTCAAATCCGGACAAATCCACCTTCGATAAATCGACGGTTTTCTCCTCGTTTCGGAAGTTACATAAGACGAGATGATCCATTTCTTTGCCTAGATTCACATAGCAGTATGTGTCTTCGTTTTCGAGATCCAAGAATAAGACTTCACCATCGAGGATGTTGAGGTTTTGTCGGCGATATTGAAGGATGCGTTGGTATGTCGACAAAACGGAGTCTGGATCACCTTGTTGCAATGCGACATTCACAGTAGGATAATTGCCATTCACATCGATCCATGGTTCAACCGTAGAGAATCCTGAATAAGCGGATGAATCCCATTGCATCGGACTTCTGGCGTTATCTCGTGCTCGCGCTCGAAGAACTTCCATCGCCTCTTCATGAGACAATCCTCGCGAAAGAAAGTTTTGATATTCTGTAAAGACTTCGACATCGCGAAATTGTTCTAATTTGACATAATCGACGTTGGACATGCCTATTTCTTCGCCTTGATATGTTATCGAAGTTCCTCTCATATAATAGAGGGCATAAGCCAGCATTTTTGCGGAGGCTTCACGGTAAATAGAATCATTCCCATAATGGCTTAAGACTCTTGGTTGATCATGGTTGTGCCAATAAATGACATTCCATCCCTTTTGTCCCATCATTTGGTACCAATGGTGAAAACTATGTTTGATCGAGGAAACAGACAGTTTACCTTGAGCCCATTTGCCCATCAATTGTGGATGATGCGGATTGATGTCAGCCCAGCAATGTCCAAATTGGATAAGCATATTGAATTCATTCGAACCGTACCCAGCATATTGCAGAGCTTCTTCTTTCGTAGCTCCACCAGATTCACCTATTGTCATCGCTTCACGAGGTACGAAAATTTCTTTTCCAAGTTCTTGTAAATATTCATGATGCTTCGGTAACGATGAAAAATTCTCATATCCTGGAAATGCGTCAGGGAAATCCCAGTTCTTTTCCAAATGGTTGCTGGCATCGACACGGAACCCATCGATTCCCAAATCCAACCAAAAGTGGATCATCTGCTTCATGTCCTCACGCAAGGGTGCGTTTCGCCAATTGAGATCGGGCATCTTTCGGCTAAAGATATGAAGGTAATACTCTCCTGTAGCTTCATTCCACTCCCACGCAGGTGAACCAAACCAACCAATCCATCGTGTTGGTGGTATCTTTTGCCCTTGGTCATTGTATTTTGGTGGTTGCCAAATATAATAATCATGATATTTTTGATGATCTGGATGCATGGGATTTTTGGCGGCCAAAAACCAGGGATGTTCATCCGACGTATGATTGAGAACCAAGTCAGTAATGACGCGAATGTTCCTTTGATGAGCTTCCTCGACTAACAATCGGAAATCATCCAGATTTCCATAATCTTTCGACACTTCATAGAAATTTCGGACATCGTAGCCGTTGTCATCCATGGGGGAATCGTAATGCGGTGAAATCCATATCACGCCAATGCCAAGGTCATGCAAATACGGTAATCTTTGACGGATTCCTTGTAAGTCACCAATGCCATCTTGGTTGGAATCTTGGAAACTACGAAGATAAATTTGATAAATATTTTCTGTTTGCCACCACTTCATGGATAAAATCCTCCTCAGTTGGACTTCTCCTTCATCATACACGCTGTGACAAGGTTTGTGTTCATCAACCGATATGAAATCGGTTCAAGATGATTATTTTTGGATTGAATCGCTTCTCAGGACAGCGGAAATCCCATGCAGGGTAAGTTGGGATGGCTCCACATTGGATTGGCTTGTTTGATAGACGATTGCAGATTCTTGATATGTCGACAAGAATGACAATGAAGGCAAATCTTCTTCTTTGACGAAAATGGCCGCGATGTCTCCAATTTTTGAAAGATCATCCATGGATATTGTTTCGAATTCATGGATTGCGATTCCAAATCCATGTTGACGTACTTTGGCGATCGATGCCATCACTTCGGAAATCGAGACATCTGAAAGCGACAACAAGAGAATTGTTGTTGGCAAGTCGGGATGGCTACGTTTGAGTTTTTTCAATTGTTGTTCCAGTAACGTTGAATCCTCCCACAGTGCGTGATGGATCGGGATGAAAAGACGAATTCGACTACTGGCACCTTGCTTTTTCCAGTGTTCCGATAAACTCTTTAACAAATGCATATCAAACGCCTTGGATAAACCTTCGATATTTAGCGCAGTTTGTAACGCCAAGGAATCTCCAAGCATGATGGATTCATCAAACTCAACCTGGTATGCAATCACCGCATTTTGGTGTTCATCCGTGATAGGACGAAAGGCCAGCGGTGAGGATTTTTGAGAAAGCATTTGTCGAACATTGAGCGCAATTGTTTTGAAAACGGATTGACGTTGTACGGCACGTTGATCGACAAAATGGATGGAGTTCTTCGAATTTTGTTCCGCAAGGGCTTCTTCGATTTGTGACAATATGGTTGTGAACGATTTGGGCCCATGAATGATCATGACGACAAAGCGAAGTGGTTCAACCATTTCCGTTGTCATGTTCGTCGAAATTTCTTTTTCAAGAGAGGAGATGATGCGTTCGATGACACGTCGGTCCGCTGAAGCCACATACCATAACCATCCTCCATTTAGACTTCGACATATTCCCATATGTTTTTCTTTTGCAGTATGTTTCGTCAATTCGAATAATCTGGTTTCCCATTGATGTAATGAGAGGATTCCGAAACGACGAATCCTGCGAAGCCTCGATTCCATGTGGATGGATATGATGGCACTCGGACGATGGTGTTCTTCCAAACGTTTCTTCAATTCACGTAAACTCTCGGCATCCTCAAAAATATCATTTTGAAGAAGCCCCAATTGCTCTTTTCGCTGTTGATGCGAATCTGTCACATCTTGGAGGAACAAGGTTAAGTCCGCATCATGCCAAATCGAATCCAAACGGACGATACGTTCTTGATCATTCCTGCGATAGTGTCGTTCAATCATGGAATGTCTTAAAAAATCATCCAAATAGGTCTTCGTAATAAAATTGGCTTGAATTTCCTCGAAAAGCATTGGCGTTTTGTCGATTCCGAAAATGGATTTGGCGATGTCATCCGCTTCTTCGATTTTCCCTTTTCGGATTACCAAACGACCGATTTTCAATGTTTCATCTTTTTGCGCGTATTCTTGAATCCTTTGACGTAAGGTTTGTTCCCTCGAAAAAAGCGCCAACAATTGTTCTAAAAGCGTCGCCGCGGTCAAACAAAGTTTATGGAGATAATCATAATGAAGTCCATCTTTGATGGCGATGACCATATAAGCTTTGCCAAAAGATTCGCTTTGGAAACGAATCGCGAAGACAAATGGAGTTTGAGGATCCTCACGAAGAAAAGGATTTGTGAGATGGGCTACTTCATCTTCACTGAAAATCCCTATTTTCGGAAAAGACTCAAACAAGGTTTGAGCGAGAGAACCTTCTATATCAGATTGACGATACCTTTTTTCCATCAAAAGTCCTTTGACATGTCGGTAATGGACATAACCGTCACGATCAAGCGTGACAAAGGATAATTGAGGGAAAGGGTAGATGGAAAATAGAGATCTTGCCGCAAACAACAAGACGTCTCTCGGTTTATCGAATACCGGTGGCGAAGAAAACAATGAAATCAGTTTTTGGATGGCGTCATAAGCGTCCGAGATTATAGAAAGTTCTGGTTCATTTCTTGATAATTGATCATTGGCATACCCAATCTCAGCAGAACTTCCCAATTTCTGCAAAATCGGTAATGCCGCTTCGTAGAAACACCTCCGATGATGCTTTGACATGCTACGTTGCATACGTGGTTCGTACACATGGTAAAAGCGAAGACCATCTTCGTCCATTCCAAGTTCATGCGTGATGATGAGATATCGGTCAAGATAGCGATTCCTCACTTTTGATTGAAGAAAGTACGTTTCGTAGGAAGCCAACGCTTCTTTGGCATGATGTGTGGCATAGGCTAAATCCGAAGCGACGAGTTGGAATAACGGGTTTTTCTTGCTGGAGTCAAATCGTGTCGCATGGTCATAAGCTTCTTGGGCAGCTTGGATCTCGTTTCGTTTGAGACGTAACATGGCAAGTTTTAAATACTTGGAGATTTGATTGGAAGCACTCATAGTATCGGGAATCGATTCGAGTGCGCTGATGGCCTCTTCATCTCTCTGCAAACCTTCGAAATGGACTGCAAGGTAAAACGATTGAATCATTTGTTGGTGACGATTATCACCGACAAAACGCAATCGTTGTTCCAGAAGAGGGCCCATTTCCTCAAAGTTTTCCGTTTTCAAAAAAATGGCATATAAGGCATCCATGATGGAAAGGATGGTTTTATGATCTTCAGTTCTCTCACTACGCAAAAGGGTTTGCAATAAATCGATGGCACTATCGAAATCTTGGATCTCTACATAGGCATTTGATAAGGCCAAAGCAATTTCAAAAAGAGCGGCATCCGAGGTTTCATCCGCTTGGCTATACAGTGAGGACAATAAAGGGAGACGTTCTTCGAGGTCTCCTTGGAGAATGACTTGTAAGCGTTCCGATAACATTCATTCACCTCTTTTTGATGAGTTCAATGATGATGCGACCTGAATGGGCATCCCTCACATGGATTTGGAGTTTCGTTTCCGTGACATCCACTATCGCATAGGTAGGGTAGGAGATACCTCGTGGTGACTGCAAGGACCCTGGGTTCAAAAAAATCAGGTCCGAAGCATCTTCAAGAAAAGCGCGATGAGTGTGTCCAAAGCAAGCCACATCAGCATTTTGCTCTTTGGCGGCGGCATAAAGCCTCGTCAATGAATTTTTGACACCATGCTTATGTCCATGTGCCAAAAAGAATCGCCATCCTTCAAACGTCATCAAGAGTTCGTCAGGAAAAGGCGGCTCAAAAGGATAGTTTCCACGGACACCGTATATTCCCAGATTCGAAAGTTCCACTTCGGACATTTCGGAGTCGCCCAAAGATATGAAGTGCAAGGCGTCTTGATGACGAGACAAGATAAGCATGACATTTTCGCGATTGCGATGATTATCGCTAAAGATGAGGATTTTCATTGGATTCCTTGAGAAAGTGAATGAGTTTGTGGAGAGCTCTCGCGCGGTGACTGACCTGATTCTTCATATCCATGGAAAGTTCTGCCATGGATTTTCCAAATTCCTCTACTTCGAAGATAGGGTCATATCCGAACCCCTGACATCCTTTCGGTTCGCATAAAATCGTACCATCAACGACCCCTTCGAAATGGTGAATATGATTCATTCGATCCAAATAAACAATCGTAGCGACAAATCGCGCTCTTCGGTCTGAGATTCCCTCAAGTTCATTCAATAACAATTGGTTATTCGCTTCCGCGGTGCTTTCTTTGCTATAACGCTTGGAATGGACTCCAGGATTTCCATGAAGAGCCATCACTTCCAGCCCAGAATCATCGGCTATGATGTCCAAATCCGTCGATTTCCGAAGCGCTTGTGCTTTGAGAATGGCATTTTCGAGGAAACTTGTTCCGGTTTCTTCGATATCTTCATGAATATCCAAATCCTTCGGCGTCAAGACAATGTATCCCAAAGGAGATAACATCGCTTGAAACTCTTGAATTTTCCCTTGATTTTGAGACGCAATGACGATTTTCTTCATAATTTCACCTGGTTCAAGTATATCATAAATGAGGTTTGATAAGGAGGATGAACAAAAAAAACGGTGAAGTTTCCTTCACCGTTATTTCTTAAGCCATGTTGTAAATTTTTGAATATTGTCGTTATGTCCCACCAAAATAATCTGATCATTGGCTTCAAACAACGTCGTAGAAGACGGAATGATAATTTTGTCCTCTCGTCGGATTGCGACGATATTCACTCCGAATTTAGAGCGGATTTCGAGTTCCAACAAATTGCGACCGATGATTTTTTTGGTCGAAATCGTGGAAACGAAACTATATTGTTGGTCGAGTTCCAAATACTCTAGGAAATTCCCCGATACCAAAATCTTTGCCAAACGTTTACCCATGGCTTGTTCTGGCCAAATCAAATAATCGGGATTCACACCAAGTTTTTCTACGACTTTGGCATGATATTCGCTTTGAACCTTCACGTAGACATTTTGAATTCCCAAATCTTTTAAAATCAATGTCGTCAGAATTGAATTATCCACATTGATTCCAGTCGCGACCACGACAGTGTCATAATTCGCAATCCCGATTTCTCGTAAGGCATCGACATCTGTCGAGTCAAGGCAGATTGCATTCGTCACCATTTTCGCCACTTTTTCAATTTTATCGTAGTTTTTGTCGATGACAAGAACGTCTGCTTCGAGATTGACAAGTTCTTCAATCAAGGCGAGGCCAAAACGACCAACTCCGATGACGGCGAACGTATTCTTTACCATATAGTATTCCCCACTTCTTTCGAATGCTAACATTATTATACACCAAATGACGATTTTGTCAATCATGGCGGGTTTGACGTGCTGGTAGTGACCTTTTTCTCTTTTCAAAAGTTGGTTTCTTCGGTATAATATGCGAGAGGTGATATTTTGAGCGACCGAGATTTTCAGTGGAAGGATCCACAGGAAGATCGGAAGAGCA